>DATBYR010000103.1:0-11840 GCA_036513565.1 Methylocella sp.
TCGAGGAGCGCCAGGACATTGGGATCGCGCACCTCCACCGGGACAAACTCTTTCGCGGGGTGCGCCTGCCGCGCGGGGGGCGCGGCGGGGACATGGATGTCGAAGTCCGCGACCCTCGCGGCGATTTGCGGAAATTCGGCGACCGTCAGCTCGCCGCCATCGGCGAGCACGACGGCGCGAAAGATGGCGTTTTCCAATTGCGTCACATTGCCCGGCCAATCGTAGGCGCCGAGCAAGGCGAGCGCCTCGGCGCCGATTCCGCGAACGGGCTTTCCTTCCGCGGCGGCGAATCGCGTGCAAAACCGGCGCGCGAGACTAGCGATATCGTCGCGCCGGGCACGCAGCGGCGGGACGGAAATTGGAAACACATTGATGCGGTAAAAGAGATCGTCGCGGAAGCAGCCGTGTTTTACCTGTTCGATCAGATTTCGATTGGCCGCGAAAATCAGGCGAACATCGGCTTTCACCGGGCGCTTCGCCCCGGCTCGAGGGATCTCGCCCGCTTGGAGGACGCGCAAAAGCCAGCCCTGGGCCTCAATCGGCAACTCGCAGATCCGGTCGAAAAAAAGCGTGCCGCCCCGCGCCTCGACGCATTTGCCAACGGTTTTTTCGCCGGCGCCGGGAAACGCCCCCTTTTCGCAGCCAAATAGCATCCATTCGAGATCGTCCGGCGGGGCGCTGCAATTAAAGGTCACGAACGCGCCTCCGCGCCGGCCGGAAGCCCCGTGGATTGCGCGTGCGAAAATTTCCTTGCCGGTGCCTGGCTCGCCTTCGAGAAGCACGGGAATGGCGGATTTTGCCGCCCGCTCGCCCTGCCGGATGGCGCGAGCCATTTCCGCGCTGTCGCCCGCGACGTCCTTGAACGCCAAGGTTCCAAAGGCCCGCCGGGTCAAAAAGCTCACTTCTTCCGCGAGCCGGGCGGCGGCGAGCGCGTTCTTGATCGCGACATGCAGCCGTTCCGGCCCAACCGGCTTCACCACGAAATCATGAGCGCCCAGACGCATCGCCGGGAGGACCGATTCGACCGATGCCCGGGAGGTCTGCACGATAATTGGAAGTCGCTCTCCCCGCTCCCGTAAACGCGAGAGCACCGCCAGGCCGTCCAAGTTTGGCATGACGAGATCGAGAATCACGAGATCGATGGGCGCCGCGCTGGAGGCTTGCAGGCGGGCGAGCACCGCTTCGCCGCTTTCGGCGGTCTCGGCCTGATAGCCAAATTGATGGACCAATGTTTCGAGGAGCCGCCGCTGCACGGGATCGTCGTCGGCGATCAGGATTTTGGGGGACATGCGGCCTCGCTAATGGTCCGGCCTGACGCTTGGCGCCCAAGCTTAAGTTAACCCGGCCCACGAAATCAAAGGGCAAAACTGCCCCGCCGGCGGCATGGTGCGCGAATAGGGTAAATGCCATGTTAATGGGAGGGCGGTCGCGGCCCCGCCAGGGCAATCGGGCGAAGCGCGCGGCAAACAGGCATAGCTTCGAAGGGAGAGCCTGCATGGACACATTACTGAATAATCCAACTTATTTCTGGCTTGGCCTTGGCGCGTTTCTTATCGTGTTCGAAGCACTTACCATGCCCGGGCTCGGCCTGTTCCTTGCTGGAATCGGGGCGTTGTGCACCTGCCTTCTTGTGAAATCGGGCATCATTGACGAAGGGGCCTTAGGGGCGCAGGTGGCCTGGTTTTTCGGCCTGACGACGTTCTGGACGGCGGTGCTGTGGAAACCGCTTCTAAAGTTCCGCATGAAAAGCAGGCACAAGGACGGCATCGAGCTCAATAACATGGTGGGAGGCACCGCAACCGTCGGCGAACACGGCCTCGGACGCGGCCGGATCGGACAGGTGGCGTGGTCGGGTACGCTCATGAATGCGGAGCTTGAGGCTTCGGTGCCTGTCGAATCCCTTCCTGCCGGCGCGCTAGTCGTGATTAAGTCCGTCTCCGGCACCACACTTACCGTCATCCCTAAATAGGAGATTTTGTCATGGATCTCACAAAAGTAATGGATTTCACGACTGTATTTGCGCTGATCATCACCTTTATCGCGGTCATTACCGTATTCAAGGGTGTGCGGATGGTGCCGCAGCAATCGGTCTGGGTTGTCGAAAAGCTCGGGAAGTTTGACCGCACGCTCGAACCGGGCCTCAACTTCCTCATCCCTTATATCGAATCGATACCCTACAAACATTCGCTCAAGGAGTACGCGATGGAGGTGCAGGAGCAGACGGCGATTACGCGCGACAACGTCACTTTGCTGCTTGACGGCATTATTTACTTAAAGATCACCGATCCCGTCCATGCGTCGTATGGGGTGACCAACCCCGTATTTGCCGTAACCCAGCTCGCGCAGACCACCATGCGTTCGGAAATCGGCAAGCTCACCATGGACGCGACCTTCGAGGAACGCGAACGCCTGAATGCCAATATCGTCACCGCCATCAACGCCGCGGCGCAGAACTGGGGCATCCAGTGCATGCGTTATGAAATCAAGAACATCAGCCCGCCTGCGAGTATTCTTAAATCCATGGAAATGCAGGTCTCGGCCGAGCGGCAGAAACGCGCGGTGATTTTAGAGTCCGAAGGTAAGCGTCAGTCGCAGATTAACGTATCCGAAGGCGAAAAGCAGCAGGTGGTGCTGAAGTCGGAAGCAGCGCAGATCGACCAGATCAACCGCGCCCGCGGCGAAGCCCAGGCGCTGCTCATGGTGGCGGAAGCGACCGCCGGCAGTATCCGCCAAGTGGCCGCGGCCATCAACGAGCCGGGCGGTCGCGAGGCCATCGAGCTTAAGGTGGCCGAGCAGTATGTCGATGCGTTCAAGACTCTGGCCAAGACGAGTACTGCGGTGCTGCTGCCCAGCGACCCAGGCAATGCGGGGTCCATGGTCGCCCAGGCTCTGACCGTGTTTGACACTGTGCGCAACCGCCGTGATTCTGCGCACGGAGGCGCTTCTCTTGTACCCAGATCGCCTCCAAGCACCTCCTGAAGGGGTGGGAATACGAAGGAATGTCAACACCCCGCACTTTTTTAAGATCATGATCTAGGCGAGGTGTAATTGACGAGCGAACCGGTGCTCCCGCGAAATTCTTTAGCTTCCCAAGGTCATGCCATGTCGTTCGCCGGAGCGCTCCGTCAAGCCAATGCCTGGCCCTTCGAGGAAGCGCGCAAGATCTTGGCGCGCATCGAGGCAACCGGCCAGACCGAGGTGCTGTTCGAGACCGGCTACGGGCCTTCCGGCCTGCCGCATATCGGAACTTTTGGCGAGGTCGCCCGCACGAGCATGGTGCGCCACGCCTTCCGGGTCTTGACCGGGGACAAGATCACGACCCGCCTCATCGCGTTTTCGGACGACATGGACGGCCTTCGCAAGGTGCCGGACAATATTCCTAACAAGGAGCTTGTCGCCGCCCATCTCGGCAAGCCGCTGACCGAGGTACCAGACCCTTTCGCCACGCATGCAAGCTTTGGCGCGCACAACAACGCGCGGTTGCGCGCATTTCTCGATGAATTCGGCTTCGACTACGAATTCGCTTCGGCGACGGATTACTATAGGTCCGGCCGATTCGACGCCGCGCTCCTCCACGTCCTGGCCCGTTACGACGAAGTGATGGCGATCATGCTGCCGAGCTTTCGCGAGGAGCGTGCCGCCAGCTATTCACCGTTTCTCCCGGTTCATCCAAGAACCGGCATTGTGATGCAGGTGCCGATTGAAAAAATCGATGCCGCGGCGGGCACGCTCTTCTGGCATGATCCGGACACGAAGGAGATTTTCGAGACGCCGGTAACCGGCGGCGCCTGCAAGCTGCAATGGAAGCCGGACTGGGCGATGCGCTGGTATGCGCTCAAGGTCGACTACGAGATGGCCGGCAAGGATCTGATCGAATCGGTCAAATTATCCGGCGCGATCACGCGCGCGCTCGGCGGCAGGCCGCCGGAAGGGTTCAATTACGAATTGTTCCTCGACGAAAAGGGCCAAAAAATCTCTAAGTCGAAAGGCAATGGCCTAACCATCGAGGAGTGGCTTACCTATGCGAGCCCGGAAAGCCTGTCGCTTTTCATGTATCAGAAACCAACCGCCGCCAAACGGCTCTATTTCGACGTGATTCCGCGCACCGTCGACGATTATCTCGCCTTCCTCGACGCCTATCCAAGACAGGAGGCGAAAGAGCGTCTCGGCAACCCAGTCTGGCACATTCATTCGGGCGAGCCGCCGCCGCCCGAAGTCTTGCGCGGCGCGGGCAATCAAGCGACCGCCATCACCTTCGGCATGCTGTTGAATCTCGCCGCCGTGGCGAACAGCGAAGATCCCCAGGTGCTTTGGGGTTTTCTGCGCCGCTATGCGCCGGACGTTTCGGCCGCGACACATCCGCGTCTCGACCGGCTGGTCGCTTATGCGGTCCGCTATTTCCGCGATTTCGTGCGCCCGGCGAAGAACTTTCGCGCGCCGGACGCAATCGAGCGCGCGGCACTCGAAAATCTCGCCGCCGCTCTCGCCGCCCTGCCCCTTTGCGCCAGCGCCGAAGCGATTCAGACCGCACTCTACGATGTCGCGCGACAAATACCGCGCTATCAGGATACGAAAGCCAAGGGCGCGACGCCCGACCGGCCGGGCGTCTCGAACGATTGGTTTGCCATGCTTTATGGCGTGCTGCTTGGCGAAAGCCGTGGCCCTCGATTTGGGTCTTTCGTGGAGCTCTACGGAATCGCCGAAACCCGCAAACTGATCGCCGCCGCGCTCGCTGGCGATCTTGTCCGCGACCAGACCACATACCAAGCATGCAGATGAGGAGGTGCAATCATTATTTTTTAGGGCGGGTGGTGTTCCTATCAGATTGCACATTCGCGCGTTCGCGTGGCAAGTCAGGCTGTCATCAATCATTCGACTTCTTTGGATCTGGTGAAACAATCCGACGGCGATGTGGCTTATTGCCACCCAATTCTTCACCCGATTGCCCTGCCCGAAGACCCGCCCTGCCTTGACAAATGTGCGAGGCAGCTTTACCAAAATCGAAAACATGGAGTATAATTCGAGGGTCGTTTAGGGGACAGTGCTTCACAGGCTGGAGCATCTACCGTGATTGCCGAACGGCCGGGCATTTTCATACGCCCCAAGCGGCGTCGTGTATAAGTTAAAGATCATTATATTTGGTGACTTGTTTAGTTCGACAGCTTTGTCTTGTGAGGAGATTTGTTCCGTGTCGTCCATAACCTTTCCTGAACGGCCACTGCTGAACGCGGACCCTGTGGTGTTTGCCCGTGACTTCGACAAAAAATGCTTTACTTTCACCCATCGGCTTTCGGATAATCCGCTTTTTGGAACTGACCGGCTGCTCGCGCTGGCCCGCCAGCGGGGGCGCGATCCGCGTGATGTGTACTACGACGCGGGCGAGATCCGGGTCGATCAGCGCTGGGATCAGACTCCGCCTTGCGACTTGCCGGTCGATGAGCTTTTGCGCCACATCGAGACGGCGGGAGCGTGGATTCTTCTGCGCAGAGTGCAAGAAGATCCCAAATACGCCCGGCTGCTCGACGCCTGCATGGACGAGATCGTCGCGCTATCTGGGCGAGAACTCAGTCAAGTCATGAAGCTTCGCGACTCGATCATCTTCATCAACTCGCCCCACCGGATCACCACTTACCATATCGACCGCGAATGCAGCTGGCTGTATCAGATCCGAGGCCGCAAAACGATCAGTATCTTCGAACCAACGGATCGCGATGTTTTGCCGGAGTGGGAGATTGAAAGGTTCTGGGCAGTGGACAACAATGCGGCGACCTACAGGCCGCAATACCAAAGCCGCGCCACCGTGATCGAACTCCTCCCCGGACAAGGCGTGCATATTCCGGTCGGCGCGCCCCACTGGGTGCGGAATGGGCCAGAGGTGTCGGTCTCGCTGAACATTAATTTCCACTATCTCGACGCAATCACAGCCAATGTCTATAGAGCCAATTATTGGCTTCGCCGCCTGGGGTTAAATCCTACCCCGCCGCGGGTTTCGGCGTTCAAGGACGCCATCAAGCGAAGCGTCTACGGCACCGTCAATCGAACCGTTCTTCAACCCGCGCGAGCGGCGCGCGGGGCGATCAGGGCGATGAAACATCCCGCGCGCAAGATCTGACCGGCCGGTTTGAGACGGCGGGCCTTTTTCAGGCCGGTGAAAAGGCAGCATCATTGCCGAACGAACCGGCAGTTGCATTCATTTTTCGACCGTGGAGCAGGCCGAAGCGACCGCCGCGAAATATTTCAGCGGCAAGGACGATTTGCTGCTTATCGGTGTCGACACAAAACAACTCGGCGACGGCTTGCGCGTCGAGCCCTCGCGCCGCGGCACGCTTTTTCCACATCTTTATTCAGTCCTGCCGCTCGATGCCGTGGTCTGGGCAAAACCTCTCCCCTTCCGGCCGGACGGCGGACATGACTTCGCGGGCCTCTTAGGGTGATCGGCTTTCTGGACACGTTCGCGCGTCCGGTCCTGTTCCGGCTCGATCCCGAGCGCGCGCATGAATGGGCCATTTGGGCGCTTAAAGTTCTGCAAACACTTCCCCGGCTGCCGGCCCCGCCAGACGACCCTTGCCTCGCGGTCCGCGCGTTCGGTCTCGATTTTCCTAACCCGCTCGGGCTCGCGGCGGGTTTTGATAAGAATGGCGAAGTTGTCGATGCGATATTGCGTCTGGGTTTCGGCTTCACCGAAGTAGGTACCATCACGCCACTGCCGCAGGCAGGTCAATCGCGCCCGCGCCTGTTTCGTCTCACCCGCGATGAGGCGGTGATCAATCGTCTCGGCTTCCCCAGCCAAGGCCATACTGCCGTCCACGCGCGCCTTGCCTTGCGCGCGCAAAAGCCTGGAATCGTCGGGATCAATCTCGGCGCCAACAAAGATTCGCGCAATCGTGTGGATGATTATGTGCGCGGCATCGCGGCCTTCGTAGATGTCGCGGATTATTTTGCGATCAATATTTCTTCGCCGAATACGCCGGGTTTGCGCGAATTACAAAAACCCAGCGCGCTGGATGATCTCCTCGCCCGCGTGCTTGCGGGCCGCGACGAGCAAGCCGAGAGGTTCGGCCGCAAGCCGGTGCTTCTGAAAATAGCTCCCGATCTTGCACTCCGCGAACTCGACGAGATCGTCAATTGCGCAAGGTCGCGGAAAATCGACGGACTCATCGTCTCGAATACCACCGTCTCGCGGCCCGCGACGGTGCGCGACCCTTCGGCTAACGAACCGGGCGGCCTCTCGGGCCGGCCGCTTTTCTCGCCTTCGACACAGATGCTCGCCGCCGCCTATCTACGAACGGAGAATCAGTTTCCGTTGATCGGCGTTGGCGGCGTGGACAGCGCGGAATCCGCGCTCGCCAAGATCGAGGCGGGCGCAAGTCTCGTGCAGCTCTACACTTCCTTTGTGTTCAAGGGGCTTGCGCTTGCAGACGAAATCAAGCGCGGACTCGTCCGTTTCCTCGCGCAAAACTCCTATCCTCGGCTCGCGGACGTAACCGGCGCGGCGGCGGCGGATTGGGCCAGTGGAAAACTCAACGCGGACAATTTTCGATAGCGCCATGCTTGGGTGAGGCCGCGTGCGAGAAGAAAAAGCAGAAGCGAGAGCCACAATCCGGCGTTGCCGAAAGGCCGCAGCAGGTAAAAGCTTGCGATATAAAGCGCGAGCGAGACGAGCATCATATTGCGCATGTCGCGCGTCCATGTCGCGCCGACGAACACGCCGTCGAGCTCATAAGCGAGCGCGCCCGCAAGCGGGGCCAGCGCGGCGAACAAAAGATAATCGCGGGCAAATGCCCGCACCTGTGGTTCCGTCGTAAGGAAATCGATGAACGGTTTGCCGGAAATCAGCGCCGCGGCCGCCAAGCCGGCGGCAAAGGCGAAGGACCAAACGGCAGTGATGCGCACCGCCGCGCGAAAACCCTTGGCGTCCCGCGCGCCGATCGATTGGCCGCACATCTGCTCGGCGGCGGTCCCGAAACCGTCGAGAAAATAAGCCGCGACGAGTATGAGGTTAATCAAAATCGCGTTGCCCGCGAGAACGATATCGCCCCCGCGCGCGCCCTGCGCGGTAAAAAACGCGAAGGCAAAGAGCAGCGCCGTGTTGCGGATGAAAATATCGCGATTGATCGCAAACATCCGCGCGATTTTTCGACGATCGAGCAACAGTGCGACGTCCGCCCGGAAAAGATTGCCGTACATGCGCGACACAACAAGAAAACCAGCGAGGCCGCCCAAACCCTCGGCCGCGAGTGTGCCCGCCGCCGAACCGCGCACGCCAAACGTCAAGCCGTAAACAAGAGCAATGTTGAATGCAATGTTGACCAGATGAATCAAGACTTGGAGGACGAGCGCCACGCCGGTCCGCCCGCGTCCAACGATTGCGCCGAGCACCGCGTAATTAATAAGAACAAAAGGCGCCGACCAAATCCTTATGTCGAAATAAAGCCTAGCCGCGCCGGTGACTTCAGGGCTGGCATCGAGTGCGCCAAAGCTGATCCAGGCAATCGGCGCCTGGAGTAAAATCATTGCAGCTCCGATACAAACGGCGACGATTAGGGCGCGCATCAGCGTAGCGCGTTGCTCGACGGCGTCGCCGGCGCCAAGGGCTTGCGCGGTGAGCCCCGCCGTCCCCATGCGCAAAAAACCGAAACTCCAGAAGATAAAGTCGAAAATGATGGCGCCGACGGCGATCGCGCCGAGAAGATGGGCCTGGCCGAGCCTGCCGATAATCGCCGCGTCGGCGATGCCGAGCAACGGCGTCGACAAATGGGCGAGCGTCATCGGCAGCGCGAGCCGCACCACGCGGGCGTGGCTCACGCGCGGAGGATTTGCGCCGGTGTTTGCGTTGGTGGACACCGCACGGCCGCCCGGTTCAGCGAGCGTTGCGCATATTCATGAGCCGCAGCACTAGCCAGACCGGAACGACGATCGCGGCTCCCGCGAGGATATAATCGGCGATCTCGCGGATCGCATCGAACCCGAGGTTCCAAATTCGATCAACGAGCTGTTTCAGTCCACGAAAGATGTCCCAGGGCCTGATGTCGAGCCACATCAGGAAAGCGCCGACGATCAGGGAGACAAAAAGAAGGCGCAAGAAGACGCCGCCGGGAGAGCCGCCCAGAAAACGGTTGAGCGCCGTCTCTTGCGGACGCGAGCGGACACCGGACGGGGGGGCCGGCTGTTCAGGTGCCGTCCAGTGGGGAGGCGCGTTCGGCGCAAAACGTTCATCTTCGCTCATGCGGTACCTCTCAAATCGAAGCTAAGGAGACGGGAACGCCCCGGCCCAAACAATTTGGCGGATAGTTTGCCGGTCGTGTCAACAAGCCATTTCAAGCGCGATGGCGGTGGCCTCGCCGGCGCCAATGCAAAGCGCCGCCGCGCCGCGTTTCAAGCTGTATTTTTGCAACGACGCATAAGGCGAGCGTGAAGGCGACGGGAGCGATCACGAAGCCCGGCGGAACGTTTACGGCAAGCCCCGCATCGCGCCAGCGTGCCGAGAATTTTGATTCCTGTCGAGAGTCCTTAACGGACGCGCCGGAATGACGCTGCGCGGGGAGTGTTCGCGTCTAACGTCACGATGGGGGTGTCCTCAAGACGGCAACGGCGCTTGTGTTTCATACTTCGCCTTCGCAGATTCCACTGTTTGGATCGCCTCTTCGTAGAACTGCTCAGCATTCGAAAAAACCAGCGTCCTAGAGACGGCTTGCCGTAGATTTTCGCGGCTCATTACGAGCACTCCGAGTTTCTCCGCTTGCTCTATATCCGCACTGATTTCGGCACGCGTCCGAGAAGTGACTATGGCTGGCAATACTCGAAGATGCTTATTGTTGGATGCAACCACTCCCGCCCGTACTCGTTCGGCACGCTCAATCAAAAGTGGAAGCTTATTGTCCGCCTTCAACAATCCAGTAGTGCATTCGATAACGGCAAAATCCCCCTTTGAAGTCGTCGCAATGAGGTCGGCGGCCTTCTCTTGCATCTGTTCTGTTCCACCCAAGTGGGCAACGGAAAATCCAAGCATCCATAATAGCCACGCGATCCCGGATTCTAGCTCGCGTGCATTGCGTCCTTTCCCTCCTGATTTCGAAAGAAAATCGTTAAGAATTTCTAGGTTAGCGTCGAAAATATTGTACACAGCACGCTTAGGATTCTGCATAGTTGTGGGATCGGACACCCACCCAAAGTGCTGGGCGATTCCGCAATAGCTAACGAAGCACTGAAGCACGGCGGCGTTTGGAACGTCGATCTCCATGCCGCCATACTGGTGGTCGGCAGTCTGTGTCCACTGCATTGCGCTCCCTTTGATCATGGAGCGAGTTTCGACACGACCTTGGCTGAAAATACGGTAGCCGAGCGTCACGTTCTCAGTTGACAGCCCATGCGCAAGAAAAACGCAGAGTTTGGCATTGGAACCGGAAACAACCGATGTAAAATCAACGGCAGCCACGTTGAATGAAATGACTTCAACGCTCACAACGTCGCGTAAAGACCCAATTCTATATTCTGAAGCAAGTTCTTGAAGTCCTTCATATGGAGTTGGAGCTGCTCTTAATTCCCAATCAAAAAGCGGTTGACGGATATATGAACCTTGCAATCCACCGAGAAGGGTTAGAACATCATATCGAGATTGGGCCTTTACTCCTTCGTGATGGAAGGGCTCATATGTAGCTCCAAAATTCCCGGTTTCGTTGCCGGGGAAAAGTAGTTTTCCATCTGGTGTGGGCAGTTGCCCCGAAAGCAATGCAGTTACGACCCCGCGAGCGTCTACGTTCAACTCTGACAGGAGGTAATTGCCCGCTCGGATGTTGTCTGATCGAAAATGTGAAAACGGCGTTTTCGGAGGTGCGTTGTTGAAAACTAATGCGCCCTGAACGAGATAGAAATCTTCGCCGTGTTTCACGGCAAGATAACTGAAGCTGCTTGGATTCTGGTTTGCGCTGTGTAGCGGCTCAATTGCGACAAAAAAGTCGTCGATGAATTTTTGGTGAGGGGCCAAAATCGTCATAGTGTCAGCCTCGAAACCGTCCAGTGGCTCACATTGTAACTGCGACCAATCTCCGCAAGCGTCTCGTCGCCATGATCGCGGCGCTTCATCGGCTCGCCGCGCCATGCGGCAAGGCTATGCAGGTCGAGCAACGGCTAGGACACAAACTAGGACACGCGCCTTAAAGAGGCGGATTTCCCTCTATGATGCGGCAAAACGGTTTCTTCGCTCACGCGGTACCTCTTAAATCGAAGCTTAAGGAGGCGGGAACGGCTCGGCCCAATCAATTTGGCGGATAGTTTGCCGGTCGTGTCAATAAGGCATTTCAACCGCGATGGCGGTCGCCTCGCCGCCGCCAATGCAAAGCGCCGCCGCGCCGCGTCTCAAGCCGTATTTTTGCATGGCCGCAAGCAGCGTTACGACGATTCTCGCGCCCGACGCGCCGATCGGATGGCCGAGCGCGCAGGCGCCGCCATGCACATTGACTTTTTCACGCGGCAAGGAAAGCTCTTGCATCGCCGCCATGGCGACCACCGCGAAGGCCTCGTTGATCTCGAAAAGATCGACATCCGCCAGGGACCAGCCGGTCTTGTCCATCAGTTTTCGCAACGCGCCGATGGGGGCGGTGGCGAATTGACTGGGCGCCTGCGCGTGCGTGGCATGCGCCAGGATCGTCGCCAAGGGCGTGATGCCCCGCTTTTCGGCCTCCGATCGGCGCACGAGAACGAGCGCCGCGGCCCCGTCCGAAATCGAACTCGAATTCGCCGCCGTCACGCTGCCGCCTTCCCTGAACGCCGGTTTGAGATGAGGAATTTTATCGAGCTTCGCCTTTAGCGGCTGTTCATCGTGCAAAACGATCCTGACTTCG
>DATBYR010000104.1:0-6863 GCA_036513565.1 Methylocella sp.
ACGCGCGACTATCGCCTCGGCGAGGGCCATCGCCTCGCGCGTTGACGCCGGCACGCCACCGTCCGGGACGGGGAAGGAAATGAATTCCATATCGAGTTCGCGGCAAAGGCCGGCTTCCCGGGCAAGGCCGAGTTCCTCGACCTCCCCGGCTTCGAGAAGGCTCACGATGACGCCGATTCCTTCCGCTCTCCAACCAGCGATCTCGTCGTCGAGCCAATCGCCCGCGCGCGGGCGCGGCATGATCGCCAAGCGAACGCCGGCGGGCAGATCAATCCAATGAATTTCGGGGCGCATGCCTACGAACGCTGCTGTGGCACAAACAAGCAATCTTACCAAAATGCTTCACGCGAAACATTTTGATACGATTGGGGACGCTCAACGTTGCCTCACTGGACATAAAGCCATCAGTAGTCGTCTTCCCCACCCAGATCATCCGCCTCCATTGATGACAATAAGCCGCCAGCTTCAACTTTTGCGCCCGGGGCCTTCCGCTCGGCGTCGGTGGGTTGGGGTAAGTCTTCTGCCTTAAAACATTCGCCCGTCACAACAGTATCGAGGGCAGCCGAGAGCTGCGGCTCCATGGAGAGCGTCGCCTCAAGAACCCAAAGCAATTCGAGGAACTCGTCCGTCATGCGTGGTGTCCAGCGCTCAGGCCGGATCTCGTCCAACGGCGACGATTTTTTACCTGCACGGACCTTCATCCGATAGCTAAGCCAGGACTGCACAACCTTCAGGCCCGAAACGTCAAATTCCCAGATTTCGGGCGCGACGGGGCCGAACCGGCCGTCACCTATGCGGACTTCACGCTTCTCTGGGTCGTAGGCATAGTCCAGGGGGTATTTCGCCGGGTCGCTGGAGACGCCAGCGATGTTGTTGGCAAAGCCTATTGGCACCACATCGCCGCGATCCTCGCCCCGGAACCGCTCGGAATAAGTGTGCAGCCAGATCAGTCGGCGGCCGAGCATCGCGGCGTGTGTGAAGGCCTGGCCTTCCTTAGTAACCGGCACGCGCGGCCCCGGTGTCTCAAGCTCGTTCCAGAATCGCGCCTGTATAGGACTGCCCGCCCAGCAGTGCATAGACATAGGCAGCAAGGTCTTCTGCCGTTATGTGAAAACCGTAAGTGATGGATAGCTTCGCCAAAAGCCCTTTCGTTACATTTGGCTCATTTGCAACGGGGTCGCGGTAAAGAGGAATTACGTCTTTGCCTCCTCGGCCGCAAAATACATCCAAATCAGGTACTGCCGCTGATACCCCAATTCCCGCACCCGCTCCGAGAATTTTCGTGGACATTGTAGACAGGTAGATTTGTGAATTTCCTTGGACTGACCAAAGCGCCTGACCCATTCGATCATTAAACCGATTGTCTTCTATGGCGAAGTGTCGATCAAGATAACGCCAGCAATACGAAGAAATCTTAACGCCCGTATAGTCTGTTGGAAGGCTTGCGATGGGTGGCAAGGCGAGGCCGTCAATATGTGAAGGATACGCTCTGTCAATCTTACGGTACTGATTGTCCTTAAATGCCTTTTTTCTCTGGTCTCCTGTTGTGATGAAAAGCTTTTTTAGGCGCAGTTCGAGGAGTTCTTGCACCTCTGCAATTGGCCATGAACGACCAAATTTTGAACCGCTCCGCTGGTAAGGAAAAATATCGGTTATCTTTATCCATTCTAAGAACGCTCCCGTTCCCGCAGCTAAAAGCGGCGAATGCCAATGAGTTGGGCAGTCTTCCCAACCGAGGTCTGCCAACCCATTGACGGCCTCAAGCTGTGCCAACTTATCCTCGCGCCTTGCGCCAATCACTTTCGTATAGCGTGCCGTTGCGGGGGTGTGTGGCGATCCAGTCTTGCCACGAATGCCGATGGCGATTGCAACGGGTGTTTTAATGTTAAAGACGTTAGGAGTTTTCCGTGTGCCGCGATTGTCGCCACCAAGATCGATGATCCATAGGTCATCAAAAGTTCGGCGCATCACTTCTCGCATACCAACAAAGCCCGGCCCGGCGAGATAGCTTGACGCTGTTATAAAGGTGACGATTCCACCGCAGGTTTGCTGCTCGAAGAGCCGCCACAACGCCCAGCGCCAAAAATACACGTAATCGTTATAAAGGTTCTTTATGTGGACTCCCGCGCCAGACTTGCTGGCCGGTTCCGTAAAGTCCGCAAAGATAGGGCGGATGCCCTGTTTTTCCTGCTTCGCTCCGCCTTTTACCTGATCGCCAAAACGCACCCAGCCGCCCTTGCGCTGTGTGATTGTGTCGTCTTCCTCAATGTTCTGACGGTCATAGGGCGGATTGCCGAGGCAAACGAGAATATCGCCGCCCCGCTTGACCTTTCGAGCGGCCTCGTGCTCCTGAGTCAACGCTTTGTGGGTAAGGTCGAGTCCGCCGGGCGGGGCTTTATTCGGACTGGCTAATGTGTCTGCCAAATAAATCCTGAGCCGTTCACCCAAGGTAATTGGCGCCTCTTCTTTTGATTTTCCTTCGTTCATCGCACCTTCGAGAGCCTGCGTCAGGCGTAGGTGGGCAACGGCGTAAGGGCCGACTAAAATCTCAAACCCATACATATTCTCGGCCATTTGCTCGGCGCGAGCAGGCACCGCGCCCTGCCCTGAGCGAGCCTTCACCTTTTCCAGCGCGTCTTTGATGCTCGCCACAAGATAGGTACCGGTGCCTACAGCCGGATCGAGGAAGACCACGCCGTCATCGGCAAAACCGAGCTTTTTGCCGAATCGCTTTTCCAGAAGCTCGCTGGCAAGGCGCACCTGCAACTCCACCACCTCGCGAGGGGTGTAATAGACGCCATAGTCATTGCGCAATTTCGGGTCGTAGGCTGCAAGAAAATCTTCGTAGAAATACAGCCAGAGGTCTGGCTTGGTTTTCAGGAACTCTGCCGGATCCAAGGCCTCCAGCGAGCGCTGCAGCAATTCGAAGCCCACTCGCAGCTCATCACGCGTGTCGGGTTGCCCCAAAAGCTCCAGCGCACGCGCTAGAAGACCATTGCCCCAGTCCAGTGTCTTTGCGGCCTCGGCAGGAGCAAGATTGGTCGCGCCGGAAAGACGGGCAAGGAGCATCGCATAGGTCACAGTCTGGGCGTAGGCATCCGCAAACTGCGCATTATCCGCTTCGGGAAAAAATACTGCCGCCATTCTGTTGCCAGCAGTGCGACATTGGAGCCACTTGTCGAGAGTGCGTGCTCGACTTCTCCCCTTAGAAAGCGCGTTAGAGGCGCGAGGTATTTTGCAAGTTCATTTGGCTTGTGCGGGACGGTTGGCGACCAGAAAAGGAAATCGCGGATCAGAGTTTCAAATTCATCCGCATTCTCAGTGGTAATCGCTGCCTTTCCTGTGTCGGTAGGATCATCTTTGAAGCGAACGATTGCGCCTTTTCGCTCGCCGTTGCGATAGAGCGTCCATTCCCGGCCATCCGTGTAAATCAGGTTCGGGAGACTCTTCAGCTTTTCCATTGTTCCTTATTGTGCTTGCCCTTTAGCCTTGGTGCATCTGCCCCGAAACCTGGCGCTTTTAGTTCGAAATAGCCGCAGATCAGCCCACCGGCGTATATGGCAACGTCCGGCCGGACCTTATGCTCTGACAAATGGGCTTCAGTTCGACTCGAGACCGTTAGTCCGAAAGTCCTCCCGGCTGATTCGATTGCTACAGAAATCGGTTGCTTCAGTTGATCCTCTGGCGAAGCTGATCCAGGAAGAGCAAATTTCGCCTTCAGCACCTCAGCAAATGATTGTAGGATCCTGTTGATCATCCCCGTTGCTTCGCCCCACATTCAGGAGTGACTCATAGCAAGCCGCGCGCGAAATAGAGAATCCGGACAGGGGAGTGAACCGGCCGCCGAAGGAGAAGTTCCGCCGCCCCCCGAGCCTCACCGCGAAAACTGCTTATATTTCAGCCGGTGCGGGATGACGCTGTCGATGCCGAGGCGGCGCTTTTTGTCTTCCTCGTATGCGGCGAAATTGCCCTCGAACCATTCGACATGGCTGTCGCCCTCGAAGGCCAGAATATGGGTCGCGATGCGATCCAAAAAGAAGCGGTCATGCGAGATGATGACCGCGCAGCCCGCGAAATCCAACAAGGCCTCTTCCAGAGCGCGGAGAGTGTCGACGTCGAGATCGTTGGTCGGCTCGTCGAGCAACAGAACGTTGGCGCCCAATTTCAGCATTTTGGCGAGATGGACGCGGTTGCGCTCGCCGCCCGACAATTGCCCGACTTTCTTTTGCTGATCCGGGCCCTTGAAATTGAAGGCCGATGTATAGGCGCGCGAATTGATCTCGCGCTTGCCGAGAGTGATCACGTCATCGCCGCCGGAAATCTCCTCCCACACGTTTTTCTTGCCGTCGAGCGCGTCGCGCGATTGATCGACATAGCCGAGCGTGACCGATTCGCCAATCTCGATTCCGCCTTTGTCCGGCTTCGCCTGGCCGGTGATCATCCGGAACAAGGTGGTTTTGCCGGCGCCGTTCGGGCCGATCACGCCGACGATGCCGCCGGGCGGTAATTTGAACGAGAGATCGTCGATGAGCAGCGTGGCGCCGAATCCCTTCGAGAGATGCGAAAACGCGATGACATGATTGCCGAGCCTCTCGGCGACCGGAATGATGATCTGCGCCGCCGCCATCGCCTTGTCGTTCTGCTTGGCGACGAGATCCTCGTAGCGCTGGATACGGGCCTTGGATTTGGCCTGGCGCGCCTTGGGGCTCGCCGCGATCCATTCGGCCTCGGCTTCGAGCTGGCGCCGGCGCGCCTCCCCCTCGCGGCCTTCCTGGGCAAGACGTTTCTGCTTTTGTTGCAACCAGGCGGAATAATTGCCTTCGTAGGGGATGCCGCGGCCGCGATCGAGTTCGAGAATCCACCCTGTTACATTGTCGAGAAAATAGCGGTCGTGGGTGACGATCAGGATCGCGCCGGGATAAGCGCGCAGATGTCCCTCAAGCCAGTTGACCGTCTCCGCGTCGAGATGGTTGGTCGGCTCGTCGAGGAGCAAAAGCTCCGGCTGTTCAAGAAGCAGCTTGCAGAGCGCGACGCGGCGGCGCTCGCCGCCGGAAAGTATTCCGACCGCCGAATCGCCGGGCGGACAGCCGAGCGTGTCCATTGCCTGATCGATCCGCGCATCGAGATCCCAAAGACCTTTGGCCTCGATCTCGTCCTGCAACCTGGTCATTTCATCGGCGGTCTCGTCGGAATAGTTCATCGCGAGCTCATTGTAGCGGTCGAGGATCGCCTGTTTGCCGGCGACGCCTTGAATCACGTTGCCGCGCACATCGAGGCTTTCGTCAAGCACTGGCTCCTGCGGCAGATAGCCGGCGCGGGCGCCTTCGGCGACGAAACCCTCGCCCGAAAACTCCTTGTCGATCCCGGCCATGATCCGCAAAAGCGTCGATTTGCCCGCCCCGTTGACGCCGAGGACGCCGATCTTGGCGTCGGGATAGAAGGAAAGATTGATATTTTCCAGGACCTTTTTCCCGCCTGGATAGGTCTTTGTCAGGCCCTGCATGTGGTAGATGAATTGCCGCGCCATGGAGTTTTAGTCTTTCCGCCGGAAACCCTAAGACGCGAAGGGTTTAACCGCGCGGCGCGGGGCGGTCCAGGCCGCAAAAACCTGAAGCGCGCGGGGAAAGAATTGCCCTTTCGAGCCAAGGGCCGGCCTTCGCGAAAAGGATAGGATCGTGGCTGATGCCGGATTGGGCGCTCCCGGTGCGATTGTTCCTTGCTCCCGTCTCGCGGAGCCCCTAACGCACCGCCGCTCCCTGCTGCTCCTAGCTGGACAGGCGAACCAGAAGCGGCCTTCATCCGCATTGCCTTGAACGAGGTCTGATTGGCCTCGATTTCGAGCAGCCGGTCAGTTTATCCGCCCTTTCGTATTGCCTTGAACCGCACTCGGTGGGGGCGTCAAAAATTCGTCGAACCGCTGTTGGACCATAGCGTAGCATTCACACGCTGCCTTTTCCAGGCCGGGACGATCGACGATTTGTATCTTCCCCCGATGGTAGCCGATGAGACCGGCGGCCTGCATCGCTTGCGCGGCAAGCGTCACCGATTTCCGGTCGGCACGCAACATGTGAGCCGAAAATTCGTGCGTGTATGACAACTCTTCGGTTTCGGCGCGATCATGCATCATGAGGAGCCACCGGCACAATCTCTGTTCGATCGTATGCATGGCATTGCACGCGGCGGTCTGCTGAACCTGCGCCAGCTGCGTCTCCGAATAACTTACCAGGAAATTGCGCACGTGGTCGCTCTGCTCGAACTCCACTCGCAAAACCTCGATGGGAATGCGCACCAAGCCGCCTTGCGATTGCACGAGGCATTGAATGAACGAGGTTCGGCTATATTAATCCGTCCGTAAGTAGGTTCATATTCACGCGGCGTATTTGAGTGAGGGCTTTTGAAAGAAGGAGATGATTTTGCGAGCGTCATTTTGCAGGTCACGCATCGAGCGGCGAACCTTCTTCGCGAAATCTTCCTTACTGGTGACCGCCATGCGGCCGACGGTATCCGCTTTCAGATGTTTCCAGACCAACTCGTCGGGGTTGCGGTCTAACGCATGAGGCGGCAGAAAGAACAAGCGCAATTCTCCACCCAGCGGTTGGACGAAAGCGCTGACTTTCTTCGCGCGATGAGCCGAGCCACCTGCACTCTTGGCAGGCTACATGGGAAAAGCCGGAGGGTTCGATGACGCCCTCGCGTCTTTCGCGATGGCGTATGTTGAGCAGACCAAGTACGACTTTGCTCAACCAAAGCCTCTATAGATCCGGCCACGGGCCTGCCCGCCCTGCGAACCGCAGAGCCTGTCAGCCGCAGTGACACGACTGTCGTGAGTCCATCTTAATCATTCCACTCCATAGCCCGTTCCG
>DATBYR010000105.1:0-14445 GCA_036513565.1 Methylocella sp.
GAACTCGTAGGGCGCCATCGTATCGACGATCTGGCGCGCGCTAAGGTGGATCGCCCGGCTCGCGTGCGCGGGGGCGCCCGGCCGCCTTCCATCGACCGAATGATCGACGCCATGATGACCGAGAATGCGCAAGAGCATGCCGACGTCGGCGAGATTCGGGATATTTTCAAGGGTCAGCGTTTCGCTCGTGAGCAGCGAGGCGATCATCAATGGAAGCGCCGCGTTCTTGGCGCCGGAAATCCTTATCACGCCGTTCAATGTCTGGCCGCCGACGATCCGAATACGGTCCAAGAAACACCCCGTTTTCAAAAAAGTTCGAATTAGTCTTTTTTTGTGGTGGCATTGTTTTGAGCGCTATCGCCTTGAGCCGTTTTGCTTTCGGCCGTGTCCCCCGTCTGTTTCCGCCGGTCCATCTTTTGCGCCTTGCGGCGGCCAAGGTTCGCCCGCAATGCTTGGGCGAGGCGAAGACGCTCGGCAGCTTTGCGCGAACCGTCTGCGCCGGACAAAAGCGGATTTCCGCCATCCGACCCACACCGGTCATTGGAGCCGGACAAGCTCATGATATTAAGTCTTTCAGACACCTTCGCCAAACAGCGCGGGCCTCCGGCGGAAACATGGTGTCCCAAGCAGCGTGATGGCGCGCTAAAAGTCTTGTAGAGCGCCAACGCGGCCAAGGCAAGGCTCCCCAGAGTTTGTGGGCACGAGGACCAGCCTGCCGGATTCTTGCCTGCCATGTTGGAGGCAGCCGTCCGGCGCCAACGGTCCCGCGCCGAATGCAGTCAAGGACTTGCCGGCTAGGAGCGACGGACCGCAAGGGCAGCACAGGTTCATTCAACGCGCGCGGCTCCCGCAAATTTGACGCAGCTGTGAGTCGCAAGAAAGCCTATATTATATCAAAGGCTTGCGCTGGACCTGCCAACCCGCTGCGAATAGTCCGGGCGAGGTCTTCGCGCGGGGTCTTGCTCCCGTCGCGATCCCACCGCATAACCGTTCCCGGATCTTGACGAGCCGCCGCACGGTTAAGCAAACTACGCCTTCGGGGCGCGGAAAACGCAGGGGTGAGGCATTGGATCAAAGATATGTGCGTCATGATACGGAGGAAGAGTCCGCGAGCGGCTTGAATGGATTTGCGCAGGATGGCGCGCAAATCCACGAGGACCATGCCGCGCGGGGCCGCCGCGGCTCGATCTGGCAAATGCTCGCCATCGCTTTGAGCCTCGCTATCGCGGCTTTTTCGATCTACGTCCTTGGCCGCGCGGTTTCGGCGGTTAGTCCGAGTGCTTTGCGCCAGGCGATCGCGGCCACTAGCGCCGAGCAGATTGCGACGGCAGCGCTTTTGACCGTCGTGTCCTTCCTTGCCCTGACCGGCTATGACGGGCTCGCGCTGCGCCAGCTCAACGCCCGCGTTCGCTATAAGACGACCGCTCTGGCCTCGTTCACGAGCTATGCGATTTCCTTCACGCTCGGCTTCCCTTTGATTACCGCGGGCACGGTTCGCTACTGGATCTATTCGCAGGCGGGCTTGACGGCGAGCAAAGTCGCGAGTCTTACCGCGATTGCCGGGGTGACGTTCTGGTTCGGCAATGTTATTGTGCTTGGCGCAGGGCTTGCGTATCACGCCAACGCGATCAGCAAGATCAATCATTTCTATCCTTTGATCAACGCCCTGATAGGGGTTGCCGTGCTGGGCGCGGTCCTCGCCTATCTGATCTGGGTGACGATTCGCCACCGGCATGTCAGCGTCAAAGGCTTCCAGCTGGAATTGCCGGGGCTTGGCTTGTCGCTCGGCCAAATCGCCCTCGGCGTCATCGATCAATGCGCGGCAGCCGGTGTTCTTTATGTTTTGCTTCCGGGCCATGCCGGATTGGATTTTTTTACCTTCGCCGCGACCTATGTGTTCGCCTGCATTCTCGGGGTTGCGAGCAATGCGCCAGGCGGGATTGGTGTTTTCGAAGCGGCGATGCTGAAAGCGGTTCCGGTTGCCTCGGAAGAAGCGCTGCTCGCTTCTCTCGTGCTGTTCCGGGTCATCTATTACCTCGTGCCTTTCCTGTTCGCCCTCGCCTTTCTCGGCGCCCACGAGGGTTTTCGCCGCTGGAACAGCTTGCGCGAGGCCATGCGCGGCAGCGAGGAGGAAATCCTCTTGGAGGACGAGATCAACCCTCTTCGCCGTTGGTACCGGGACACGTGGCGGCTGAAACGATGATCTTTGTTTTGTAACCGTCAGGCGCCTTGCGCGCCGGGAAATTGTTGTGTCACGCGACGACTGATACGCGGGAGACGAGCCCATCGCGGAACCAATCCGCGAGAAAAGACGCGACACGCCAGGTGATATTTTCGTCGGCGTTCTGAAATTCCAGAAGCGCGCATATTTCGCCGAACGTCTTTCCCCTGCGCGCTTCCAAATACGCCAGCCGCTCGCCGGCCTCGGCGGCGCGATGGAAGACCTGACCGTCGTTTCGCCAGACCAAGATCGTGTCGCTGTCCGGTCTCGACTCGTCCTCCCCTCCTTTGTTTGCGGAAAGCGAGACATAACGCTGCATCGTCCCCGCCGCGAGATCGAGCATGTCGGCACTTGGATGGAACCCGAAAGTCAAATTAGGCCAATCCTCAACAGAAAGTTCAGCGAGACAGCCGATAGTCAATACCGGACCCATCGGCTGCGTCGAAAGCGACCGACAACGCGAGTTCCACCCGCGCGAGATCAATGGCATCGCGTCTCTCGTCCCAGGGCGCCGTCAGGCGCATGTATTTCGGCCGTAAACCCAAGCCGAAACCAAGGGATGAAGGTCTTTCCATGCGATTGTCCTCGCAAAAAAAGGTAGCGAGCCGCGGCTGCATCCGGGGCAACCTGGGGCGCGGCGGCCACCCGGGATTTCGCGTATCCTGCCGTGGTACCAAGCAAGCAGCCGAGACTACCGGCGTCCGTCCGATAGAGCCGGCCGCCTGCTTGGTGAGCAATCAGCCGACGGTGCCGCCTTTCGCCTCACACGCCGCTGCTGACTTGGCCGGCAGCCACCCGTGGCCCTTAGAAGCATTCTGGCCCTTGCACGCGTTGCTCGCGGTCTTGCAAGCGCTCTGACCCTTGCAGGCATTGATCCCCATGCATTCGACACTCTTCGCGGCCTTTTTGGCGGAGGCCGTGGTGACCGACGCGCCATTCATGGCCAGCGCGATCGCGGCGACGGCGAGGCTAGTGCCGGAAACTATTCTGTACTTCATGCTGATCTGCCCTTGGGAATGGCTCGAGAACCGAGCGACACGTGGACCCCAAGCTTGCCCACAGCCCTTGCTTCGTTGTAGATTCATGAACGTTACATTGATCACGCGCTTGTTACCGTGGCGCCCACCCCAGGAGGACAAGTCTGGCGGCGCGAAACCAAGTCTGGCGGCGCGAAACAAGGCGCCGCGCGCGCAGGCTCAAATTGTGCGGGATGGTTCGGGCCGGCGTTCGCTAGCCCGCGCGAACACGCTGTGATCCTTGACGATTTTCCATGAACCTTGATCTCAACTCTGAACCCTGTGCATAAAGCCAGTTCCGATGAGGGGCTTCATGGAAAAGGACCGGCAGGCGCGCGACCGCTTGATCATGGGCCGTCTCATCGCCGCCTTGCCGGAGGCGGTGATCATCATTGGCGCGGCGGATCGCGTGGTCGCGGTCAACGCGCCCGCGCGGAACTTGTTTCCGGCATTGCGGCCTGACGATCTGTTGGCACGCAGTCTGCGGGCGCCGGATGTCCTTGACGCGGTCAAGCGGGTCCGTGCCTCTGGCGCTCCGGAACGGGTGACGTGGCTCGAGCGCGTGCCTGTCGAAAGATTTTTCGAACTAAATGCCGCTCCGATGGAGGGGCCGCAATTCGAGCCCGCGATGATCTTGACATTGCGTGATTTGAGCGAGGCGCGCCGCGTCGAACGCATGCGCGTCGACTTTGTCGCCAATGCCAGCCACGAATTGCGGACACCGCTCGCCTCCTTGCTCGGATTTGTCGAGACGCTCCAGGGTCCCGCGCGCGAGGACAAGGAAGCGAGGGCACGGTTCCTTTCGATCATGCGCGAACAGGCGCAAAGGATGGCGCGGCTCGTCGACGATCTTTTATCGTTGTCGCGGATCGAACAGAATTTGCATCTGCGGCCGCGGGCGCCGGTGGATATTGTGGTGATTCTCCGCCATATCGCCGATACGCTGGCGCCCATGGCTACTGACAACGATGTCGTCCTGAAACTCGACGTTCCGGCCAAGGCGCTCGTGGCAGGCGACCGCGACGAACTCTTGCGGTTGGCTGAAAACCTCGTCGAAAACGCCATTAAATATGGTGCCTCGGACCCGCGGAGCATCAACCGACAGGTAGAGATTGCCCTTGCGGCCGAGACGCACCAATGTGTTTTGATCGTCCGCGACCATGGCCCCGGGATCGCGCCGGAACACCTGCCGCGGTTGACCGAACGTTTTTACCGGGTCGATGCGGGCCAAAGCCGGGCCAAGGGCGGCACGGGGCTTGGTCTCGCTATTGTGAAACATATCGTCGCGCGCCATTGCGGCCGGCTCGGTGTCGAATCGAAGCTGGGCGAGGGGGCGACTTTCAGCGTGGTTCTTCCCTTGCACGGAAGCTGACCTGGAATTGCGCCCTGTCATCAAGATGTCATGCTGCTTTCATATTGGCCTCACGGGCGCCCTTTTAGTTTGCGCGCGGAGGCGGCGGCCAAACCGGCCCCTTACTTCTGACGCCGCATCGGACCGATGCGGCGTCAGACCGTCGTTCGGCCGCCCCCATCTAACTGGCTGCCGATACACATGTCAGCCAATGGGAGGCAACAAAATGATCTTTACGTTTCTGCGAGCATCCCTTGCCGCCGCCGCCATAAGTTTGACGGCCGGCCTTCCGGCCGGCGCCGTCGATATCTCGGGCGCCGGTGCCACCTTTCCCTATCCAATCTATGCGAAATGGGCGGATACGTACAAAAAGGAAACCGGCAACGGCCTCAATTACCAGTCGATCGGCTCCGGCGGCGGCATCAAGCAGATCAAGGCCAAAACCGTGACCTTTGGCGCATCCGACATGCCGCTCAAGCCCGAAGACCTTAGGGAGTCGGGCCTGGTTCAGTTTCCGACGGTCACGGGCGGCGACGTGCCGGTCGTCAATCTTGAAGGAGTGAAGCCCGGCGAATTGGTCCTCGACGGCCCGGCGCTCGCCAGGATTTTCCTCGGCGAAATCACGAGCTGGGACGATCCCGCCATCAAGAGATTCAACCCGAAAGCCAAATTGCCGTCGCAGGCAATCGTGGTCGTTCACCGTTCCGATGGGTCCGGGACGACATTTATCTGGACCGATTATCTTTCCAAGGTAAGCCCCGATTGGAAGTCCAAGGTCGGCGCCAATACGGCCGTCGAATGGCCGGCAGGCATCGGCGCCAAGGGCAACGAAGGCGTCGCCAATAACGTCCTTCAAACGAAAGGCGCGATCGGCTACGTCGAATATGCCTATGCCAAACAGAATAAGATGACATTTGCCGACGTGATCAACAAGGACGGCAAACGCGTGGCCCCCGACGCGGCAAGCTTCCAAGCGGCGGCTGCCAATGCCGATTGGGCCAGTGCACCAGGCTTTTATCAGATTCTCACGGACCAACCGGGCGCCAAGTCGTGGCCAATCGCGGGTGCCACTTTCATTCTGATGCATGCGACGCCGGAGGACCCCGCCGCCGCGTCCGAAGCCTTGAAGTTTTTCAGCTGGGCCTATGAAAAGGGCGGTAAGCAGGCCGAGGAACTCGACTATGTACCGCTGCCGGCCGCGGTCGTGGCTTTGATCAAGAAGACCTGGGCCGCCGAAATCAAGGGCGCGGATGGCAAGCCGCTGCTGAACTGAATCTTGGTCGGAGAGGAGGGGCATTGGCGTCCTTGCTTCCACGCCATCCCGGCCGTTCGCATCCTCGAATGGCGTGACCACTGTTTGTGCCGGGCCCGGCTGGCGGGTATGGCTGATCCACTACGCAAAGCTACAGGGAAAACGCGGTGGCCAACCATTTGGCGATTGACAACGCCGGACCGGAACCGGCCGAGGCCCTGCTGGCCAAGGCTCTCGTCGGGTTCAAGCTTCGCGACAATGCGTTTCACCTTCTGACGTTAGCCGCGGCTTGGACGGTTCTGATCCTCCTTGGCGGGGTGATCGCCGCGTTGATCGAGGGTTCCGTTCCGGCCATCAGGGCGTTCGGCTTTAATTTTCTTTGGACGGAGGGGTGGAATCCCGTCACCGAGAAGTTCGGCGCGATGGCGGCGGTCTACGGGACGATCGTCACCTCCATCATAGCCATGACCATCGCGGTACCGGCCGGGCTCGGTATCGCGATCTTTTTGACCGAGCTTTGCCCCTATGCGCTGCGCCGGCCGGTCGGGATCGCGATCGAGCTTCTGGCCGGGATTCCCTCGATCATTTACGGAATCTGGGGCCTTTTTGTGCTCGCGCCGTTCCTGCAGGAGCATGTCCAGCCGGGTCTCATCTCCGCTTTCGCCAATGTGCCGGTTCTCTCGGGGCTGTTCGCGGGGCCGCCCTATGGCATCGGCGTGCTGACCGCTGGTGTTATCCTCGCGATCATGGTGCTTCCCATCGTCAGTTCGATCACCCGCGACGTCTTCGAAACGGTTCCCGCCGTCCTGAAGGAATCGGCCTATGCCGTGGGCTGCACGACCTGGGAAGTTGTTCGATCGGTCGTGATCCCTTACACGCGTGTCGGCATTATCGGCGGCGTCATGCTGGGCCTCGGCCGGGCGCTCGGCGAGACCATGGCGGTGACTTTCGTGATCGGCAACGCGCATAGGATAGCGCCTTCGCTGCTGGCGCCGGGGACCACGATCTCGGCAACGATCGCCAATGAATTCACCGAAGCGGTCGGCGACCTTTACACCTCGGCGTTGATCGAGCTCGGCCTGATCCTTTTCCTCATCACCTTTACTATTATCGCAATGGCGCAATACATGTTGTTGCGGCTGCGTCGGCGGGAGGGGCAATAGGGCATGGCGATCTATGACACGCGCCGCCGCCACGACAAGTTCTACATCGGTCTTTGTTACGCTTCCGTGGCGTTTGGCCTCGGTTGGCTGACGATCATCCTCGCCACGCTTTTGTTCGAAGGTTTTCGCGGTATTTCGCCTGCTGTCTTCATGCAAATGACGCCGCCGCCGGGTTCCGAAGGCGGCCTTTTGAACGCGATTACCGGCAGCTTGATCATGACCGTTCTCGGCGTGGCCCTCGGCGCCCCGCTAGGCATGCTGGCGGGCACTTACATGGCCGAATACGGCCGTCATTCCAAGCTCACGATTGTCGTGCGGTTCATCAACGATATTTTGCTGAGCGCTCCGTCGATCGTGATCGGTCTCTTTGTTTACGAGGTCATGGTCGTGAAAATGGGCCATTTCTCCGCCCTCGCCGGGGCCGTGTCGCTTGCCGTCATCGTCGTTCCGGTCGTCGTGCGCACGACCGAGGACATGCTGCTTCTGGTGCCCGATACCTTGCGCGAAGCGGCGAGCGCGCTCGGTCTGCCGCGCGCCATTGTCATCGGCAAGGTCGCCTATCGCGCCGCCCGCGCAGGTCTCATCACCGGGGTTCTTCTCGCCATTGCCCGCATCAGCGGCGAAACCGCGCCCCTGCTCTTTACCGCGCTGAACAATCAGTTTTTCAGCACGAATTTGAACGCGCCGATGTCGAGCCTGCCCGCCGTCATCTTCCAGTTCGCGCTCAGTCCCTACAAGGAATGGCAGCAGCTTGCTTGGACCGGAGCCCTTCTCGTAACCTTGGCCGTTCTTGTGCTTTCCATTACCGCGCGCGTGCTCCAAATGGGGAGGCCCGCGAAATGACCGGCGTGAAGGACGTCCCGAACCTCGCGCAAAGCCACCTCGCGGAGGAAGCCGAGGCAGCGGCCGGGGCCAAGGTCTCGAATCTCGAGCAGAAGGTCTCGATTCGAGACCTCAAATTTTACTATGGCGATTCGCTCGCCTTGAAAAGCATCAGCGTTCCCCTTTACGCAAATAAGGTGACGGCCTTCATTGGGCCGTCCGGCTGCGGAAAATCGACGCTTCTGCGGGTGTTGAACCGGATGTACGATCTCTATCCCAATCAGAGGGCCGAAGGAGAAGTGATTCTCGACGGCGTGAATATCCTGCGGCCAGAGCAGGACCTCAATCTTTTACGTGCGCGTGTCGGCATGGTGTTTCAAAAACCGACTCCTTTTCCGATGTCGATCCACGACAATGTCGCGTTCGGCATCAAACTCTACCAAACGCTCCCGAAGGCTGAGCTTCGCGATCGCGTCGAGGCCGCGTTGATGCAAGCTGCTCTTTGGGGCGAGGTGAAGGACAAATTGAACGCTTCGGGCCTGTCGCTTTCGGGCGGTCAGCAGCAGCGCCTTTGCATCGCGCGCACCGTGGCCCTCCAGCCGGAAGTTATTCTTTTGGACGAACCTTGCTCCGCGCTCGACCCTATCTCGACCGCGAAGATCGAGGAAACGATTGACGAACTAAAGGAAAACTACACCATCGCGATTGTAACTCACAACCTCCAGCAGGCGGCGCGCGTCTCGGAACTTACCGCGTTCATGTATCTTGGCGAACTCATCGAGTTTGGCGTCACCACGCAAATCTTCACTTCACCGGAAAAGAAGCGGACACAAAATTATATTACCGGGCGGTTCGGCTGATCGCGGCGGCAACGAGGAACAGGTTCATGTCCGATCACATCGTCAAAGCTTACGACAAGGAACTCGAAATCTTGGGTCGGAAAATCGCGGAAATGGGCGGCATAGCCGAAAAAATGCTGTCCGACGCCATGGATGCGCTGGTCGGTTTCGACACCAGACTCGCCCAGACGACCGTTGATAGCGATCCACGCCTCGACCTATTGCAGCGCGATATCGAGGAACAGGCGGTCCTGACCATTGCGCGCCGCCAGCCGATGGCGGTGGATCTCCGCGAGATAATCGCCACGATCCGCATTTCAGGCGATCTCGAACGGGTTGGGGACCTCGCCAAGAACATCGCCAAGCGCGCGATCAAGATCCACTCGGAGATGCACATACCGCGCGCGACCATCGGGCTTCGGTCGATGCACGAATCGGCGGCGATTCTTCTGAAGGACGTGCTCGATGCCTATGCCCAGCGCGATGCCGAGCGCGCGCGCGCGGTCTGGACTCAAGACGCGGATCTCGATGCGCTCGAAGACTCGGTTTTCCGCGACCTCCTCACCTTCATGATGGAAGATCCTCGCAACATCTCGTTTTGCACCCATCTGCTGTTCGTTTCGAAAAACATCGAGAGGATCGGCGACCACGCCACGAATATCGCCGAGACCGTGGTTTATGTTGTTACCGGTGAAACCCTGCCGATGGACCGGCCGAAGGGCCGCACCACGCTTTCGGAGGCACCAACGACGGTGGTTTGAACATGGCGAAAGAAATGCAAGATGTGAATGAAAGCCGTTTCAACTCGGCGCGCGCGGCGGCAGCCTCTCCGGCGGCGCGCATTCTGGTTGTCGAGGACGAAGCCGCGCTCAGCATGCTTCTTTCCTATAATCTCGAGGCGGAAGGCTTCACCGTGGACCGGGTCGAGCGAGGCGACGAAGCCGAAATCAGGCTCAGTGAAACGATCCCCGACCTCGTCATTCTTGATTGGATGCTGCCCGGCGTTTCCGGACTTGAAATCTGCCGCCGGATGCGCGCGCGGGAGACGACAAGGACCCTGCCCGTGATCATGCTGACCGCGCGCGGCGAGGAAAGCGAGCGGGTGCGCGGGCTCGCCATCGGCGCCGACGATTACGTAGTCAAACCGTTTTCGGTTCCCGAGCTCATGGCCCGCGTTCACGCGTTGCTGCGCCGGGCGCGGCCGGATCGCGCCAGCGGCATGCTTTCGGCGGGTGATCTCGATCTCGACCGGCAGAACTGGCGGGTCCGCCGCGCCGGCCGTGAGCTGCATATGGGGCCAACCGAGTTCCGCCTGCTCGACCATTTGATGGGGAAACCGGGCCGGGTCTTTTCGCGCGCGCAATTGCTCGACACCGTTTGGGGACTGTCGGCGGAAATCGACGAGCGCACTGTCGACGTTCATATCGGCCGGCTGCGCAAGGCATTGTCGAAGAAGGCGGAAAAGGATCCCATCCGCACCGTGCGCGGCGCGGGCTATGCATTCGACGAAACTTTCGGCAAGATTGGTTGAAAACTTACGGCTTTGAGCCGAGCCGGGACATTTGTGCGCGGTTAGCACTTTCGGGACTATTCGCTTGCAACTTAACTGGCCTCGTTTTTTCTGAATAGCCATCCCCGCTTCAAATTGAATTGTTCATCATCTCTTCCTATGTCTTCTGTCTCCGTCGCCCAGACGCCGGCGGGGGGACGATGACGGACTCGAGTTTTGCCTTCCTATCTCATTACCGCGCTAACTGTCGCTTGCGCGCTGTTCATGGAAAATCTCGACTCGGCCGTCATCTCACGTCGTTGCCCGCGATCGCCAAGGATTTGCATGAAGACCCGATTTCCCTAAAACTCGCTCTAACCTCTTACCTCATCTCCCTCGCGATCTTCATTCCGGCAAGCGGCTGGGCGGCCGATCGTTTTGGCGCACGAACGATTTTCCGGGTCGCCATCCTTGTCTTCATCTTAGGCTCTATCTTGTGCGGCATCTCCGCCACCTTGCCGGAACTTGTCGGCGCCCGCGTCGTCCAAGGCCTCGGCGGCGCGATGATGGTGCCGGTCGGGCGGCTTTTGCTCTTGCGGTCCGTCGAACGCTCCGAACTCGTGAGCGCGTTGTCCTATCTGACGGTCCCGGCGCTTGTTGGGCCGGTCGCCGGGCCGCTCCTCGGCGGCTTTATCACGACGTATTTTCACTGGCGCTGGATTTTCTGGATCAACGTGCCTATCGGAGCTATAGGCATTGCCCTTGCCACGATTTTCATCAAGAACGTCAAGGAGGAGGCATCGGGGCCGCTCGACGTAACAGGCTTTTTGCAATGCGGCTTTGGATTAGCCTTTCTCCTCTTCGGTCTCGGCGGTGCCGGGCGCGGACTCATCCCAGGCCAAGCCGCGATTTTCCTTGCGGGTGCGGGCGCCACCGCACTTAGCGCCTATGTCTTGCACGCTCGCCACGCGGCGTTCCCGCTACTCGACCTCAAACTTCTGTCGATGAAAACTTTTCGAGCGAGTGTCATAGGAGGCTCCTTGTTCCGAATTGGGATCGGATCGATCCCTTTTCTGCTTCCGCTCATGTTGCAAGCCGGATTCGGGATGAACGCGTTTCAGTCTGGTTCGATCACCTTCGTCGCTTCGGCGGGGGCAATGGCGATGAAAGCCACGGCCGCACCGATCCTGCGGGTGTTCGGTTTTCGCCGGGTGCTCATTTTCAATGCCATGCTGAGCGCTGGGTTTCTCGGTTGCTATGGTTTCTTTACGGCTTCGACGCCGGTCGTGCTTATGATGGGCATGCTGTTCGTCGGCGGCTTTGTGCGGTCGCTCGAATTCACCAGCCTCAACGCCATTGCCTATGCCGAAATCGATTCCGCCAAAATGAGCGCGGCCGTCAGTTTTGCATCGGTCGCCCAGCAATTGTCCTTGAGCCTTGGCGTCGCGGCCGGCGCCTGGGCGCTGCAAGGATTCGCTCTGTTCAGCCCCGGCACTGACATTCTCGCCCTTGAAAATTTCAAATGGGCGTTTGTCGCGATGGCGGCGGTCTCGTTGAGCGCCGCCGCCGCGTTCTTGCGGCTGCCCGCGGACGCCGGATCCGAACTCACGCGCCGCACGGGGAAAGCCGCGCAAGCTATTTCGCCCGCGGCGCAATAAGCGAGCCTTCGCTCACCGCTTGCCCTCGCCCCTGAACCCCGTCGCAAGCACGTAAAGCTCGGCCGAATCGGCACGGCTTGCGCGCGGCTTCACGTGGCGCATCACTGCGAATTCGCACTTGAGACGGGCGAGCAGCGCGTGCTCGGTTCCGCCTTGAAAAACCTTGGCGAGGAAAGCGCCCCCATCCGTCAAAATTTCGCAGGCGAAATCGGCCGCGAGCTCGACGAGGCCGGCGATCCGCAAATGATCGGTTTTCCTGTGGCCTGTCGCATTCGCCGCCATGTCGGAGAGGACCACGTCGGCCCTGCCGCCGAGCCAATCCTTGAGCAGCAGCGGCGCGTCAGAGGCCATGAAATCCAGGACCTTGAATTCGGCGCCGGACAGCGGCTCGATGGCGAGGAGATCGATGCCGATGACCCTGCCCCGGCCCTGCTCTGTGCCAGCCTTCCGCACGGCCACCTGCGACCACCCCCCCGGCGCGGCGCCGAGATCGACGATTCTTTGGCCCTGTTTCAGGAAACGATAGCGGGCGTCGATCTCAAGCAGCTTATAGGCCGCGCGGGAACGAAAACCCTCCCGCTTGGCCCTTGCCACATAGGGATCGTTGAGCTGGCGCTCGAGCCAAAACGTCGAGGAAAGGGAACGCTTTCGCGCGGTCTTGACGCGGCTTTTAAGCGAGCGTCCGCCTTCGCGCCCCGACAAGGCTCGCGTTTCCATCAACTTTCGGCCCGTGACGCGTCCCTGTCCGCGCGCATGAGTTGGATCAGCATGCCCTCGCGCAAACCCCGATCGGCGATACGGACGCGATCGGCCGGGAACGCGCGGCGGATTGCCTCGAGTATGGCGCAGCCGGCGAGAACGAGATCGGCGCGGCCATGCCCAATACAACCATTGGCGGCGCGCTCTTCGTAAGTCATCTTGCGCAAGCTCGCCACCGCATGATCAACTTGCCGGCTCGACATCCACAAACCGTCGACGCGGCGGCGATCATACCGGGCCAGTCCGAGAAAGACCCCGGCGATCGTCGTCACCGTTCCGGAGGTGCCAATTAAGTGAAAATGCCGGCCGCGCCGCTCACCGTCCGCCATCGCGACAAAGCTCTCGAGTTCCCGCGCGGCATGAGCAATCATCGCCTCGAACATCGCGCCGGAAACCTCGATGCCGCCGAATTCTTCCGCCAGGGTGACGACGCCAAGCTTCAGGGAAACCCAAAAACGGATGCGCTCGCCGAGCGCCATATCGATCGATTGCGCGCATGGAGGCACGGCCCCGGTAAGCCAGATAAGCTCTGAAGACCCGCCCCCGATATCGAACAGAATGACGCCTTCCGCGGCGGAATCGGCAAGCGAGGCGGAGCCGGCGGCGGCCAGCCGCGCTTCGGTTTCACGATCCACGATCTCGAGTTCGAGCCCGGTCGCCGCGCGCACTTTGGCCAGGAATTCGGCGCAGTTGCTTGCCGATCGGCAGGCCTCCGTCGCAATCAACCGGCTGCGGGTTACGCCTCGCGCCCGCATTTTGTCGCGGCATATTTCAAGCGCGCCAAGGGTGCGTTCGATTGCCGCCGCGCTGAGTTCGCCGGTTCGCGACACACCTTCGCCCAGCCTGACAATCCGGGAAAATGAGTCGATGATGCGAAAGCCGTCTTGGCCACTGCCTGCTGGCGCCGCCCAGGCGATCAAGAGCCGGCAACTATTAGTGCCGAGATCAAGCGCGGCATAGGTGTGTTCTTGCCTTTGCCATTCCGCCAGGGCGCGGACCGAGGCACTGGCTACGGCTGTCGCCGCGCCGTGTCCGGCTCCCGCTCCGGCGCGCGGACTCGCCCCTCGCGCGTAAATCGCGAGACCTCCGGTTCCGGCGCCATCCACTGGTTCCACGTTACACCCCGAAGCTTCCGGCAAGCGCTCCCCTTCAATCGCGGGCGGGAGTGTACCAAGCCAAACCCTAAACACCAAACGCCGGGCACGCTAGAGCATGTCCCGAAAAAGTTGCTCGACTTTTTCGATCAGGACATGTTCCAGATCTTTGAATTTGAGCGATTCCTTTTCGATCACGTGATTCCACGTGATCTGGAAGCGCTCTAAGACCGTCCGGGCGGCAAGGGGTGCCCCGGAAGCCCTGCCTGGCTGGGGCGGCGCCGTTGGCTGTAACCGGCCGGTCGCGAAGCATCGGGCGCGTCATGAGATCATGCGCGCGACTTCGGCCCGCAACGCCGGCAAAACCTCCTGCTCGAACCAAGGATTGCGTTTGATCCAGCCATTGTTGCGCCAGGAGGGGTGCGGCAGGGCAATAATTTTCGGCCTCTCGCCCGCGAACTCGCGCCAATGGCGAACAATATCGTCAACCGTCAGGACTTTCGGCAATGGCCTTCCGGCCCTTGTGAAATGATAGTCCTGCGCGAAGCGCCCGATCGCGAGAATGCATTCGATTTGAGGCAAGATCGAAAACAATTCATCATGCCAAGTCTCGCGGCATTCGCGGCGCGGCGGCAGATCGCCCTTGTTGGCATCGTGGCCCGGAAAACAAAAACCCATCGGCACGATCGCGATCCTCGCCTCATCGTAGAACGCTTCGCGCGAAACGCTCATCCATTGCCGCAGACGATCGCCGGAGGCATCGTTGAAAGGCAGCCCGCTG
>DATBYR010000106.1:0-31825 GCA_036513565.1 Methylocella sp.
ATTGGATTACCGGCGATGTCGCAGCCTACGCCAATTCGCTCGGACTTTCCGTCGCGCAGACCCACATCAAGCCTGGGCAGATCGCCGAAATCGTCGATCTCATTAGCGACGGCACGATTTCGGGCAAGATCGCCAAGGATGTGTTGGCGATCGTCATCGCCGAGGACCAGGACGGCGATCCGCGCGCCATAGTCGAGGCCCGCGGCATGACGCAAGTCACCGATCATGGCGCGATCGCGGCCTGCGTCGATGCAATCGTCGCCGCGAATCCGGACAAGGCCGCGCAGGTACGGGCCAAGCCTTCGATGCTCGGCTGGTTTGTCGGTCAGGTCATGAAAGACACTGGCGGCAAGGCCAATCCGCGAACCGTCAACGAGCTCTTAAAAACGAAACTTGGGGTCTGAAAAGCGATAGCGAATCACCGTTTGATTCGGGTGATTCGCGCGATGCGTATCGATTTGCACGATGGCCGCGGCATTTCCCACCGCATTTTTTTTCGTCCAACGAAATTTTTTTGCGTCTGGTCCACGCTTTCAATTGGCGCCGCGCGATTTGCTCGAAGACCGCTTGCCGCGCGTGAAATCGATCCTGCCAAACCGTTTCTGCCGATCGAAACCGCGCCTTGCGAAAGCATCGCGAGAAATTACGAAAGCAGTTGCGGGAAGCCTCGATGCGTGCCCGTTCCGAGGCCTCGAAAAATAGAATAGAGCCTTTAAATATAACAGGTTTTTGAATCAGCGTACGTACTTGACAAGAGCCGGGTCACGCCCGCTAGACGCGCTTGATCGCATCTTGTTGGCGTCCATGTTTTGCTGGCGGTCGGCCCTTCGCGCGCGACGATCGCGTCTAAACAAACAGTTGCTAGTTCATCGAAGCGAACGCGGCCAAAAGCATTTTTGGAGGCGCGGGCGACGCGTTATTCGCTCTCATTTGCGTTGCTTGCGAAGCAACGCCTCTTGCACGGCTCATTAACAACGGTACGCTATGCAAGCCTTTAGTCGGCATTTCGAATCAGTCGGCTAAAAACAGCAGAGGAACTTTGAACATGGTGAAGGCAACCACCAAAAAGCCAGCAAGGAAAGCCGCGGCGAAGAAGAAGAGTGTCGCGAAGAAATCCACGGTAAAAAAGGGCGCCGTCAAAAAAACCGCGCGGAAGGCAATGGCCAAGAAAAGGCCGATGAAGAAGGCCGCGGCCAAGAAAGGATCCGTCAAGAAGACGGCGGCGAAAAAGATCGTCAGGAAGGCACCGGCAAGGAAGGTCACCACCAAGAAGGTAATGCGCAAACCGGCCGCCCGCAAACCTCCGCCGCCGCCGCCGCCGGGCCCTCCGGAGACCGCTTGACGACTTCACAAGAGGAATGGAGACGGCCGGCCGCGGCTCTCGGGCGCCTTGTTTGCGCGAGAGGATTATCTCGCGTCGCCGGTTGTCCTCCTCTTGCTGTCACAAGACGTGTCATTCGGCCGGAAGGGCGCGAACGGTTTCGCCGCAAGGGCGGCCAAATCCTCGCGGCCCGCGACGAAGATTGGCTCGCGGCATGTAGCGGCGACAAAACCGCGTGGAAGCAAAAGGCATCGGGAGTCCGCGCCGCCACCGCGCCCCGTCGGTAATCGTCTGCCGGAAGCAATTGAAGGTTCATTTCGCTAGGCAGATCCGGGCGAAATCTAGCCAGATTTTGTCCGCCGCTGCCCCCGTTTCCTTCATCTTTTGCCACTCCAGTCCGCACGCGTGCATCCGCGCGCGAGATGCCGGCGGCAAATTTCGCGGCGGCGGCGGGGGGTGTCGCTGAGGCGTTGGCGCCGCGATTGGCGCGGCGGAAGGTGTCGGCGCCTGAGGCCCGTCAATTGTCGCGCGCGCCCCCGCCGGACCCGCCGGACGTACCGGGGGCAGCGGCGCCATGAACGATGGGTTTGGTTTTTCTGCCGCATCCAGCGCGAACGCGGGCCGGAGGGCGAGTTGAGCAGCGGCCAAAACAAGCCACGCCAAGACTTGGGTCAATGCCAGGAGTGCGCCTCCGCGTGGCGTGACCCCACGTTTTGCTGCGCTCGTATCATCATCTAAACACCCTGTTCCCAGGCACCGGCATGCCTCGTTCATCTTCCAGGCTACGCCTTCGGGCGTCTGATAAAAGGCCGCGCATGGCGCGACCTTAATGATCGATCCATTGTTCTTGGTCCACCACAGGCCGGCCGGATTGGCGCGCGCCGCCGGAGCCGGGGCGACGAGACTGGCGGCGAGAACAAGCACTAGTTGTTTTGTCCCATGTTGTGCTGGGCAGGGTTGATCGGTATTTCTCGATAAAATCGTCCGCTAGAATCTGGTTGCCGTGAGTATTGTAGTGACAGTCCCCCAAATGAACAAACTTCTCACGAAATCGGGATCTTTTTCCTTGTAGCGAAAGAACGTGGGAAAATGATCGAAAAATTGCTTGCATTTTCCAGCGCACCAGTCGCGCCAAATCCGCGTTTGCCGCGAATTCTCGGTGTCGCCATGGATAGACGCCAACCGACAAGGCCTTTCCATGCGCGGAAAGGAGTTCGTGCAACCGGTCCATTTGCCGCCTCGCCTTGACGATCGCGCCCTCCAGCGCCCCGAAAACAGGAGGCGGCGCTGTCGTATGTCAAGGTGGCGCGCCCAAAATCGCGGCTGTAGGCGCGGCCATTATGCGGAGGGGTCGTTGGCCCAGGCGTAACCGATCTGGCCGCCAAGATAGAGTCCGGTCCAAGTGAAGACCGGCGGCGGCGGCAGAAAGACCGGCGGCGGGGTGCGCGAGGGAAGGTCGGCCGCGACGGCCGCGCTAGTGAGCGCCATGGCGCCGGCCGATGCCAAGAGAGTGCGGCGGACCATGTTTTGCCTCTGCAAAGGACGTTAAGTTAACCCTTTTGCAGGCTACGCGATTTGCGCCGGTCTTCAACCCGTTGTTGGCTTATGCACCGCGTTATCCGGAGCCTTGTTGCGGAAACGCATTGCTTTTTGCGCGCGCAACAAAAAACCCGGCCGCGAGGGCCGGGCTTTAAGTTTGCCCGAAAGGATTTGCCTCGCTTCGATGTTAGTATTTGGCGACGACCGGAGCCGGACCCCACAAGTTAAAGTGATAGTTGAGGCCGGCGCGGACGATATTGCCCCTGAAGCTTGTCCTAGAGACGGGAGCGCCGTTGGTAAAGAGAACGCCCGCGATGTTGAAATTCTGCAACGGGCTGAGGCCGAACGTCACGCTGCCGAGATCGTAGTACAGATATTCGGCCTTGACGCTCCAATTGGGAAGAAACAACCATTCGACGCCGCCGCCCGCCGTCCAGCCGACGCGCGCATTGGAAAAGCTGCCAAACGAGCTATAGGCGTTGGGCAGGGCTGCAGCGTTTTCGATGAACTGCGTGATACTGGTGCTCGCCCTCGTCTGACCATAAGCCAGACCGCCGGTTCCGTAGACAAGCAGAGTTGGCGTGATGGTAAAGCCCAACCGGCCGCGCACGGTGCCGAGGTAATCGAGTCGTCTGCTGGAAGACAAGATCTGATCAATCGGATTGGTTGGGAAACCAGCGATCGGCGCCTGGCTAAACCTGGTGGTTGACCCGTTGGCGGCCACGCCCTGGAAATCCGCTTCGAGGCCGGCGACGAAGTTATTGGCGAACTGGAAGTTGTAGCCGATCTGGCCGCCGCCAATAAAACCATCGTTTCTCAAGGGGACGCTGGCGGTCGCGAGCGCGGCCGACGCTATATTAGCCGCCGTTTCCCCACCGAGGCCGTTACCAGGGTCCAGGTTAGTCGTAGCCGTATCGACCGTATTGCTGTTGCTCCAAATATAACCGGCATTCAAGCCGATATAGAGGCCGGTCCAGGTGAAGACCGGCGGCGGTGGTAGATAGACCGGCGGCGGGGTGCGCGAGGGAAGGTCAGCCGCGAGGGCCGCCCCAGTGAGCGCGAGGGCGCCGGCCGATGCCAAGAGAGTGCGGCGGAACATGTTTTGTCTCCTCAAGGGACGTTAAAAGTTAACTTTTGGCAGGTTACGCGATTTGCGCCGGTGTTCAACCGTTGTTGGCCTTTGCACCGCATTATCCGGAGCACTGTGGCGGAAAGGCAACGGACCCGCGATATTGCTTTGTGCGAGAGCAACAAAAACCCGGCCGCGAGGCCGGGTTTTAAGTTTGCCCCAACGGAATTGCTTTGGTTCGAACTTAGTATTTCGCGACGACTGGCGCCGGATAGCCCCAATTGAAGTGATAGTTCAAGCCGGCGCGGACGATGTGGCCATTCCAGCGCGTCGAAGCCGCCACGGGATCCGTGAAAACGGTCCCGGCGGCAGTCGCGACGGTCAACGCACCGACACCGAAGGTAACCGTACCGAGATCGTAGTAGAGATACTCGGCCTTGAGGCTCCAGTTCGGCGCGAACATCCATTCGAGGCCACCACCGGCCGTCCAGCCCGTGCGGGTGTTCGTGAAACTTCCGAAAGCGGGAGCGGTGCCAATGCCTGTTGGAGGGAAGAACGTAGCAACGTTAACGTCCTGATGAACGCCACCGTAAGCGAAACCGCCGTCTCCAAAGATCAGAAGGGCCGGCGTCAAGAGGAAGCCGAGACGGCCACGCACGGTGCCGAGATAATCGACAGCGCTCGCGACAAACAGATTCGATTGCGCGCTAGCTCCAGCAACAGTAGCAAGCGGTGCAAGTCCAACTGCTTGGGCCGAATGTCTAGCACCCGTGCCTTGGATGTCCGCTTCAATGCCGACGACAAACGAGTTAGCAAATTGAAGATTGTAGCCGACCTGACCGCCGCCGATGAATCCCTCATTGTGGCCGGGCAAAACGCCGGTAGCGCTTGCGGCAGTCGCAGTGGCTAGGTCAGTCGCGATCGCACCAAAGGTAGCGGGATCGGCGAAGGCGGGCACGGTATCCACATCGACCGAATTGCTGCCTCCGAAGGTGTAGCCGGCATTCAGACCGGCGTAGAAGCCGGTCCAGGTGAAGACCGGTGGCGGGGGAAGATAGACCGGCGGCGGGGCGCGCGAGGGAAGATCGGCCGCAAGGGCCGCCCCAGTGAGCGCGATGGCACCAACCGATGCCAAGAGAGTGCGGCGGAACATGTTTTGTCTCCTCAAGTGACGTTAAAAGTTAGCACTCCGGCAGGTTACGCGATTTGCGCCGGTGTTCAACCGTTGTTGGCCAATGCACCGCACTATCCCGGCCACTGTGGCGGAAACGCAACGCAAATCGGGCAGGCCGCATATTGCTTTTCGCGCGAGCAACAAAAACCCGGCCGCGAGGCCGGGTTTTGTTTTGTCATGCAGGAGAAAAGCCGGAGCCGGAAAAGGCCGAATCAATATTTGGCGACGACCGGACCAGGACCCCAGGAATTGAATTTGTAGCTGACGCCGGCTTGAACCTGGTTTTCGGTCAGATGATGTTGGAATACCACCGTGGTGAGGGTGGCAAAGGGGAAGGGGAAGTCGTTGTAACGGCCGAAATCGGAGTAGCGGTATTCGGCCCGGATGGACCAGTTGTTGGTGACGGCATATTCGAGGCCGCCACCGACCGTCCAGCCCGCGCGGGTCTTCGAAATGCTCTCAGTGGTTCCCGGAAAGCCGGTAACGGCTCCGAGTGTGTCGAAATAGTGATTGGTGATGCCGGCGAAAGCGGCGCCGCCGGTAGCGTAGATGAGGACACGGTCGAACGCGATACCTGCGCGGGCGCGGATCGAACCCTGCACGTCCGCGAACGTGTCCAGCGCTAGCCCCCCCGCCGCTGTGGCTGTCCCTTTGAGGCTGCTGCCGTCGACCGATCCTTCGAGGCCAACGACCCATTGGGCGATCTGCAGATTGTAGCCGACATGGGCGCCGCCGATCACCCCCCGCGGCCTATCGTCGAAAAAGTCAGTGGGAATACCAAGCACACTCATATTGATGGGATCGTTGCCCCAGGCGTAGCCGATCTGGCCGCCGACATAGAGGCCGGACCAGGTGAAGATCGGCGGCGGCGGCAGATAGGCCGGCGGCGGCCCGCGGTAAGGTAGATCGGCCGCGAAGGCCGAACCGGCGATGGCGGCGGCGCCAACCGATGCCAGGAGGATTTGACGGCGCATGGGGTTTTCTCCGTTGCAAAAATCAATTTCAAAACAACTACGCCGTTGTGACGCGCCTGCAACCATTATTGGCTCGTGTGCGGCGTTATTCCAGTGACTGTGGCGGGAATGCCACGGAACGCCGTCGAGCGGAATTAAAGCTTGTAAAGCCGCAGCGAAAAACCCGGCCGCGAGGCCGGGTTTTGTTTTTGTGGAAGCCGGGGTCGAAGCACGCGACTTAATATTTGGCGACGACCGGAGGGGGAGCGTAAGTGTCGAACTTGTAGGTGAACCGGGCCTGGACCTGGTTTTGCTGCAGGCGACGGTGCCCGTTGAAGAAACCGCCCACGGGTAGCCCAGCCAAATCCCCATTCCTGATAGTGCCGAAATCGGTAAAGCGGTATTCGGCCCCGATCGACCAATTGTTGGTGACGGCGTATTCGATTCCGCCGCCGACCGTCCAGCCGACGCGGGTGTTCGAACGGCTGGCTGACACGAAGAAGGGCACGCCTGCTACGTCGACGCCGCTAAGCGAGACGTTGGTGTTGAAGCCGCCGAAGGCGACACCGCCGGTGGCGTAGATCAGGGCGCGGTCCCAGGCGACACCGAGGCGGCCGCGAATCGAACCCTGGATGTCGGCGGTCGTGTGCGCCGTCAGAGTGCTGCCGCCAAAGGCAACAGGGAAGGCGACCACGGAGGTATTGCTTAGGCTAGTGCCGTCGACCGTTCCTTCGAGACCAAGCACCCACTGGTTGATCTGCAAATTGTAGCCAACATGGCCGCCACCGATTACCCCGTTCGGCGTACCGCCGACGGAGGTATCGATAAAGGTGCCCGTCACTGGATCAAATCCAGTGAAGTTATTGGCTCCGGTGCCCCAAGCGTAGCCGACCTGACCGCCGATATAAATACCGGTCCAGGTGAAGATCGGCGGCGGCGGCAGATAAACCGGTGGCGGCGCGCGGGAAGGAAGATCGGCCGCGAACGCCGCCGATCCGGTGAGAGCGATGACACCAACCGATGCCAGGAGGAGTTTACGATTCATAGGCTTTGTCCTTTCGGGCGATTAAAGCTTTGGGAAGAATACGCCCTCCCTGTCGCTTAGAAGATGAAATCCGCGTCAAAAGCGCCGTATTTCCCGCCCCGTGACTTATCCGCAACAGAAGGTGCCGCCAAAATCTCGACCCGGTTTCTGCTTCGCGCCGGGATCGTTTGCACGCCGCGACATATTCAATACTGCGCGGCGCCGAACGAATTGAATTTGTAGCTGAAGCCAGCGCGAACGGCGTTTTCGGTCTCGTGATGATTGACGAAGGAGCCGAAGCCGAAGGTGAAGGGCGTCGCGTCCGCGAAGTGGCCGAAATCCGCGTAGCGGTATTCGGCCCGGACCGACCAATTGCCGGTGACGGCATATTCAATGCCGCCGCCGATAGTCCAGCCGGTGCGGGTGTGAGACCCCTGATCGAAAGTTCCGATCCCGTTATAGGTGGTGTCGAAGCCTGCGAATTCGGCGCCACCCGTCGCATAGAGAAGTGCCCGGTCGAATGCGACGCCGAGACGGCCGCGAATCGATCCCTGCACCGGGATGCGCGTATGGAAGAGCGCGCCGCCGGGGCTGAAGGACCTGCTGATGCCGGTTCCCTCGACGTCGCCTTCCAGCCCGGCGACGAATTGGTTCAGTTGCAGATTATAGCCGATATGGGCGCCGCCGACGATGCCGTTGGGGGTGAAGTTGGTGCCAAAGCCGAACGGAAAGACGGTGAGCGTGTCGGTGCCCCAGGCGTAGCCGATCTGGGCGCCGAGGTAGAGGCCGGTCCAGGTGAACAATGGAACGGCAGCGGGGTAGACCGGCGGCGCCTCGGCGGGGGGAAGGTCGGCTGCGAAGGCCGGCGCGGCGGCGGCCAGTGCTGCCACCGGGACGAGAAATTTGCGCATCATGGTTTGGTCCCTTTCAGAAGTTCCATTTCCAGCGGAACTATGTAACTTCGCGAAGCAAGCGACGTGAATCTTGGCCGAAATTGGGAAATTTCGCGTGTTTGTGATAGATTCTAGTAGATTTACAACTTTATATGAAGGTTATCGTGACGCATAATTATCGGCTTATAAGTATCTAATTTTTTATTAACATGAATAGATAGTTAATACGCATGGAACTAAATTTAGAAATATATTTAATAATTTATGTCCTATGCGGGCCGCAGAAGGATGGAGCCGGAAGGCCGCCGCGCCCTTCCCTTGCCGGCCTCGCAAGGTTTCCGCCGTTGATCTTTAGTGGCCAATCTGCGCAAGGTGATCGAGATGCGGTCGCGCCGCGCAAACTCCAGGATGAGTCATGGCCGTTGCCTGCACCGAAGGGCTCGATACCGGCTTTGTCGCTCTCGGCTACGCCAAAGTCGGTTTTCTCGGCATCGTTCAAGGGATTACCGAGCTGTTGCCGATTTCCTCCACGGCGCATATGCGGATCGTCCCGGCTTTCCTCGGCTGGCGGGATCCGGGATCGGCGTTTTCGGCGGCGATGCAGGTCGCGGCGCTCGCCGCCGTTGTCAGCTATTTTTGGGCCGATGTGCGCGGTATTGCCTTGGGTTCGCTCCGCGCCATGCGCCGCCGCGATTTCCAGGATTGGAATTTCCGTTTCGCCGTATGGATTGTGCTGGCCACGCTCCCGATCGTCGCCGCCGGACTGCTGTTGTCACCAGTCCTCAACGCCTGTCATTCGCCACTGCGCAGCCTCACCGTGATCGCCATCGCCTGCGTTGTCATGGCCGCGCTTCTGGCGCTCGCCGAAATCTACTCCAGACATAAACGGACCCTCGATCACGCGACGCTGAAAGATGCGATGATCATTGGACTTGCGCAAATCGGGGCGCTCATTCCTGGAGTTTCGCGATCAGGCGCGACGCTGACCGCGGCCTTGTCCCTTGATTTCAGACGCGACGAAGCAGCACGTTTTTCGTTCCTTCTCGGCCTGCCCGCGATTGCCGCCGCTGGTTTACTCGAATTCTGGGAGTTACATAAAGCCCATCTCGACGCGCATGGCTGGGCGGTCTTGAGCTTCGGTCTTCTTGTCGCCTCGCTGTCGGCTTTTGCCGCGATCTGGGGCTTGTTGCGCATTCTTGAACGTTTCTCGGCATGGCCCTTCGTTGTCTATCGAGGCTTGATGGGAGTTTTCCTGCTTGTCTGCGTTTACTTCGGCTGGCTGCAAAATTGAATTCAATCGTATGGCGCCAGCATGGCTTCCGGGCGAACCAGCGCATCGAACTCCCCGGCGCTGACGAGCCCAGAGGCGAGCGTCTCTTCCCGCAAGCTCGTTCCATGAAGATGCGCGGCCTTGGCGATCCTCGCCGCATTGTCGTAGCCGATCCCTTGGCGCAAGCGCGGTGACAAGCATCAAGGATTGCCGCATCAATTCGTCGATCCGCTTCCTGTTCGCGGCAAGCCCTTCGACGCAATGGCGCCGGAAACTGTCCACGGCGTCCGCGAGGAGGGCGAGGCTTTCGAGAAACGCGAATGCGATGACGGGCTTATAGACGTTGAGCTCGAAATGGCCCTGCGATCGCCGACGGCATGGTTTGCGAGCGATCGGGAAATGCACGAGGGAGCGTTGCGTCTGCGCGCCCCCAATAACGCTTTGCGGGCACTTCAACGGGCCCGAAACTGTCGGTCTCGATCCGCTTCTTGTTAGCGTTCATCCATGCAATTCTCCGCCGTCGCTCGCAAAGGCATTTGAAGCGCGGGGCGGCGCGAGGACGGAAACAGGAAAACCCTGGTCACTCGCCGTCGCCGCGCACATAGCGCTGAGCGGCGATCGTGGGATCGATCGCCTGCCACTCGCCATCATGTCCGAATTCCATACCGGAAGTGATCGACAACATCTCGGCGAGACGGCTTCTGGCGCGATTGACGCGGCTTTTCATGGTCCCGATCGCGGCGCCGCAAATCCCCGCCGCTTCTTCGTAGGACAGGCCCGAGGCGCCAATCAGAATCAAGGCTTCGCGCTGATCGCTCGGCAGTTGCTGGAGCGCGGCGCGAAAGTCGAGCAGGTCCATATGGCCGCTTTGCGCCGGTGCCGTCGCGAGCTTGGCGGCAAATGTGCCGTCAGGATCGGCGACTTCGCGCCGCCGCTTGCGATATTCCGAATAATAAATGTTGCGCAAAATCGTAAACAGCCAGGCGCGAAGATTAGTCCCTTCGACGAAAGAGCCGATGTTGCTCCAGGCCTTCACCAAGGTTTCCTGGACGAGATCGTCGGCGCGATCGAGATTGCCGCATAGGGACACCGCGAAAGCGCGCAGATTGGGGATGACCGAAAGGAGGTCGGCAGTGATTTGCGAGCTTGCCGCGGGTTCCCGCGAGGGCTCGTTCGCCGCCGGGATTTCCGCCTTTTCCTTATGCGCGGCTGTCACATGCCGTCCTTGCTTAACCGGGAGCTTGAGGCGCTTTCGAGCTGCCGCAAAAGTTCAAGAAAACGCCCTGGCACAGGTTGCGCCAAGACGTCATCGTAGACGCTGCGTAAATGCAGACCGATTTGATCGGCGATTCCGGACTTCGATGCTGGTTTCCTCGTGCAGGGCCCGCCAGCAACTTCTTTTGCAGGCTCGGGGCACCCGGGTTCGCGGCGCATGCCGGGGGTCTCCAAGGTTTTTACGCCTCCCACCTTGATCGATGGGGTTCTCGATCGTGTCGATTTTGTCACTGAAGCACCCTCGCGACATCACTTTTCATTGGTTTGTCCCCCATTAACGTTCACCTCCGGATGCTGGGCAGTATTTTTTGTTGAATTAGCAGCGCGGCTGGGCCGCCTGTGCCTGCGGTTTGCCGGCGAATCGGAATCGGACTGATCCCTGTTGTGAAGCTTGGCTCGCGCGCGAAAACGATTATAACCAACTTCGTTGAACGCTTGACGAGCGAGATGGTTCCGCATGCGGGGATTTTCCGGATATTTGGAATTTATCCGCCTGGCAGGATCGATCGCGAAATAACGCGCAATTAAAAGGTGTCTTCCATGCCAATATCCCAGGAAATCTCCTCGCATATTCCCTATTTGCGCCGGTTTTCCCGGGCTCTGACAGGGACGCAGGCCGGGGGGGATGCTTATGTGCTCGCCACGCTGGAGGCCATCGTCGCCGACCCGGCCGAGTTTTCGAAATGCGCCGATCCGAGGACGGCGCTGTACCGCCTTTTACTCAAAGTATGGGGGACGGTGCCGGTCAACGATCATGTCGATCAGGCGTCGTTCACCGGCGACGAAGCGGGGGCGCATCGCAATCTCGAAGCAATTACCTTGCGTCCGCGAATCGCGTTTCTTCTCAGTTCGCTCGAGGGCTTCGATACCGCGGAAGTCGCGGGCGCGCTCGATTGCACCGTCGAGGAAGCCGCGTCTCTCATCGACGCCGCGGGCAAGGAGATCGCCGACCAAATTCGCACCGATGTATTGATCATCGAGGACGAGCCTTTCATTGCGCTTGATCTTCAGTCCCTGGTCGAGGAACAAGGGCACCGCGTCGTCAATGTCGCGCGGACTCATCGCGAGGCGGTCGCGGCCGTTAAGCGCGAACGGCCAGGCCTCATCCTCGCGGACATTCAGCTCGCCGACGGAAGCTCGGGTCTCGAAGCGGTCAATCAGATCCTCGAAACTTTCTCCGTGCCGGTGATTTTCATTACCGCTTATCCAGAGCGTTTCTTGACCGGGACGCCGCCGGAGCCAGCCTTTCTCATAGCCAAGCCGTTCGGCATCGACAGTCTGAAGGCGGTCATCAGTCAGGCGCTTTTCTTCGATCGCAAGTCGCATCGCAAGGGCGCGCCCAAAAAAAGCAACAGCCTCGTTTGATAGGGGCGCTTCACCTGATTTATACCAGCGGTCCGCGGCGTTGCGTCAGGATCCGGCTAAGGATGAAGCCCGCGGCGATCGCCAAGGCGACCAGCGAGAACGGATGCAATCGTTTTGCGATCTCCAAGCCGGCCTCAACAGCGAGGCGTTCGCGCTCGAGGCCGGCTTCGCGCAAAAAATCGAGAATAGGCGCGACGGCCTCGTCATTATTGCTCAGAACAAAGTTTTGGGTTGAAGAATTTCCTTTGGTTCCGGTCATTGGGCTGGATTCGACCGCGGTAGGCGTGGCCTGGTCTGCCCTGTCGCGCGATGCAACGACGATGCAAATTCCTGCGACGCCGAGGTAGAGACTGCCGGTTCCGAGGGCCGCGATCACGGTTCCAACCAATGGTTGGACGAAAATAAAAAGAGCGATTGTAAGAAATATCGAGCAAACGAACAGGCAGCAGATCGCCACGAGAAAGAGCACGGCCTTTTTGAAAAGGCGCGCGCTCATTTGTTCGACCGGAGCCGTGGCGTCGCTTATCAGCCGGCTAATCAGCGCATTCATCTGCGGCTTAGCGATCCTCCAAATATGCCTATAAACAAGCCGGCAACCATCGCGATAAGCACCGCCGCCAAGGGATTGCGCTCGATCGTCGTTTCGAGATCCCTGCTCGCTCCGGTCACAACATCTTGCGCCTTGCTCGCCGTATCGGAAACCTTTTGCCGCGCGTTATCGGCCGCATCGAAGACAGTGTTTGACGCCGAGGCGGTCTGTTTGCGAATAAAGTCGGACACCGAGGACGTCAATTTCGTGACGTCGTCGCGCAAGGCCGCAAAATCAGCGGCAAAATCTTCAGGTTTACTGCTCGTCATGTATCCACTCCGGTTTTGAGGGTTAAAATCTTCGCGGACGCGCTGGGCTTGGTGCCGTCTGTGTTCGACTGATCCCCAAGTTCGCCTCCATGTGCCATGTTCTAACTCTGAAGTTGGGAATAGGTTGCTCCGCCAATTCCGGCTGTCCGCGGAGACTTTGAGACGCGGACGCGCTTCCAGCGGGGTTTTCCGGACCTCTGTTTACGCGGCGAACGCGCATCGGCGTATGCGCGGGATTTGGTTCGCCGGGCTCGAACACGTCAGGATCGGTAATGGGCGGAAGCGGCGCATCGCCGGGATTTTCGATCGGCGGCGGCGCCGGATCGGGAACCGGAATGTCGGGTGGCAGCGGCGGCACGTTGCCCGGCGGAACCCGTGGTCCCGGCGCGGGAGGCTTGGGAACCTGCTGCCCAACGTCAAGTTTTTCCAAGGCGAGAGTCCTTTCGGCACGTGCCGCTCGCGGCACTACCGTCGCGTTGGCGGATGATGAACCTGTAAACGCCTTCTCTCCCAGCGGGTTCCAAAAAATCGCCCCGCTGCCTGGAAGCCGGAAAGGTTACGTCAAGCTGTCGCTTAACACGTGTCCAGTTGCATTTTTTCCCCGCCGCCACCGACACGATGAAACGACCCGTTGCCCGAGATGAATAGCCGCACACTCCGCGCCGGTCGAGTGAGGCGGACAAAAGGAACTTCCTGTTGCCCCTTGCGTTGGGACACATGATGCATCCACGCTCAAGGAGAGCCCAATGACGGTCAAATCGATGAACGATCTGTTTCTGCACACGCTCAAGGATATCTATTACGCCGAAAAGCAAATCTATAAAAACTTGCCGAAGATGGCTAAGAGCGCGAAGTCCCCCGATCTCAAACGCGCCTTTGAAAAACACCGCGAAGAGACCGGCCATCAAATTGAACGCCTGGAGACTATTTTCAATCAATGTGGAGTGGCCCCGCGTGCCATACGCTGCGATGCGATGGATGGAATCTTGGCGGAAGCCAAGGATGTCATGGAGGAGATCGAGGACGGTCAAGTTCACGACGCGGGCATGCTTGCGGCGGCGCAGACCGTGGAGCACTACGAGATTGCGCGTTACGGGACCTTGATTGCCTGGGCTGACCAGCTCGGCATGAAGGACGCCAGCAAGCTCCTCGGCGAGACCTTGGACGAAGAAAAAAAGACAGACCAGTCGCTCACGCGGCTAGCCGAGACAAATATCAACCAGAAGGCGGCGTGAACGCGTTCGGTCGGAACCTATGTCCCGGCGGCGGTTTGCCGCGGACGTTTCCATGATTTGGCGATGTGAAACGTAGACGAAATTCCGGCGTCGAGCATGAAAGGGGCGAGCGCAAATCCACAAGCGGCGCGGCAAAGGCTGGCGATGGGCGTCAGCGCCCATTTTGAAGCGGCACCGCCATTCGCAAGCGAAATCCCCCGGGCGCGAAATCGACCGTGACTTCCGCCCGGATCTGCTGCGGCAGCACCCGTTCGAGGAGCATCGAGCCAAATCCGTCGCGGCAACGCGGCGTCACCGGCGGTCCCGCGAATTCGTCCCATTCGCATAATAGCGCGGGTTCGCCATCCTTCTCGATCAGGCTCCAGCCGACCTCGACCCGGCCTTCCGCCTTGGCAAGGGCGCCATGCCGGACGGCATTGGTCGTGAGTTCGTGGACCGCCATGCCGAGCGGGAGCGCGATCTGCGAGGGCAAGGCGATGGCAGGCCCGGAGAGGCGAATCCGAAGGCCCTGATCGTCGGAATAAGGGCCAAGCTCCTGGGTCAGCAATTGTTGAAAGGAAACCGATTGTTGGAGTTGCTCGGTCATGACGGCATGGGTTCTGGCGAGCGAAGCGATCCGCCCGGAGAAGGCCTCCTGAAACTCCTCGATGTTCGTGGAGGTTTTCGCGGTCGTGGTCATGACTCCTTGCACCATCGCCAGCGTGTTGCGGACGCGGTGATGCAACTCGCGGATAAGGAGCGCTTGCCGTTGCTCCGTGTGGACATGATCCGTCACGTCGTTGCCTTCGATGAAGATCCCCGTTACCTCGCCGTTCGCGCCCATGATCGGCTGGGCGACGAAATCGATGTAGTGTTCCTCTAACTCGCAATCCGGTGTGTCTTGCAGAAGAATACGCGTCTTGCGCCCGACATGAACTTCGCCGGTCTTAAAAATATTCTCCAAAATGCGCGGATAATCCTGACCTTCGGATTCGGGCAATCCCTCCCGTAAAGTTTTCCCGATGAGATCGCGGCCCCCGGCGAGCATCGAAAACGCGATATTGACCAATTCGAAAACAAGGTTGGGCCCGCGCAAAACGCACATGAAGCTCGGCGCCTGCATGACCAAACACCGCAATTGCTGGACTGTCGCCAAAAGCGTCTGATTGAGGACCTGGATGGTTTCCGCATGTGGACCGGCCTCGCCCGCGCGCGCCGATGCCGAAGGCAGGTCCCCCAAGCCTTTCGATGCCTGCAGCTCGGAAATATCCTGAGCGCTCTTGAGAAGGAATGCGACTTGCCCGTTCTTGTCGCGGACCGGGACATGGGTACAGCACCAAATGCGCTCTTCGGTACGGCCATTGACGGCAACAGCGTAGGAAACCGATGGTAGCACATCGACAACCCCCGTGTTGCGGACGCGCTCAAGGGAGTCTTGCAGGATGTGGCGACTTTCTCCCGCCGCCGGAAATGCAGTGAGGATATTGGTCCCGGCGAGCGCTTCTCGCGACTGGACGGTCGCGTCGAGAAAAGCCTGGTTCAAGGCAACGATATTGAAATCCCGGTCCATCACCAGCCAAGGCGCGGGCAGGCTATTGAAAACGGCCTCGAAATCCAATCGGGTGTCCTGCTTCACGATGCAGCTCCGGCGAATGTTCTATCGATCCCGTCTTGGCCCGGGCTGTCCGCGAAGGCATGGCCGGACCCGGCGTTGCCCGGGAAAGAGGAAGGATGTATCGCCGCGAGGGCTCGCGGCAAGTGAAGGGGCGTGCCGGGTTTGGCTGGTTTCCATGAATTGGAATGGAGATTGACAATTTGGCTGGATTTGGATGCGACGCACAAACAAGCGGTAAAGAACCCCACCGGTGCCTTAGGGCCCCGCCTAAGGCACCGGTGTCGAGCGGCTGGATCATCTAACGAACAAGGGCTACCATTGGTTGCATCGAATGCTGCTTCGGGGCGCGCTTTTTACCGGTTCCTCGCCTGCGAGAGCAGTGGTGTCAGAACTGCTCCTTTCGTTGATAGCTGAAAAGGCGCCGGGCCGATGTCTTCGATTGACCATATGTCTGCGATAGAACGCCCAGTCCAGGCCGGCGACCATGTTTTCCTGGTTGACGGATCTTCATTCATCTTTCGCGCGTATTTTCAGTCGATTAACCAGCTCGCGAAATATAATTACCGCTCCGACCGTCTGCCGACCGGAGCGGTGCGACTCTTCTGCACTAAGCTTTTCCAGTTCGTGCGCGATGGCGCGGCAGGGATCAAACCGACCCATCTCGCGATTATTTTCGACAAATCCGAACATTCATTCCGCAAGGAGCTTTACCCGCCCTACAAGGCCAATCGTTCGGAGCCGCCGGAAGATCTCGTCCCGCAGTTTCCGCTAATGCGTGCCGCCGTGCGGGCTTTCGGCCTGACCCCTGTCGAGCAGGACCGCTACGAGGCCGACGATCTGATCGCGACCTATGCCTGCGCGGCGCTCCGGCGCGGCGCCGACGTTTTGATCATTTCAGCCGACAAGGATTTGATGCAGCTTGTTGGCCAGGGTGTCGCTATGTATGATCCGGCCTCGGGGGAAGCCGGCGCCAAGGGCGCGCGCGGGGAGCGCAAGATCGGGATCGATGAAGTTCGCGCCTATTTCGGCGTCGCCCCCGAAAAAGTCGTCGACGTTCAGGCGCTGGCCGGCGATTCCACCGACAATGTGCCAGGCGCGCGCGGCATAGGTCTCAAAACGGCGGCGCAGCTCATCGGCGAATATGGCGATCTCGAGACCCTGCTCGCCCGCGCCAACGAAATCAAACAACCGAAACGCCGCGAGATCTTGACCGATCCCGGAAGCGTGGCACTGATCCGCGTCTCGAAACAGCTCGTCTCGCTAGTGCGCGACGTTCCGCTCGAAGTGCCGCTCGAAGATCTTGCGCTTCATCCGCCGGATGGAAAGACGCTCGTCGCCTTCCTCAAGGCGATGGAATTTTCCACCATCACCAAGCGCGCCGCCGACGCTTATGCGATGGACGCGGCCATGATCGAGCCCGATCCGGCTTTTGCGAGACCCGCTGGCTGGCGCGGCCGTGATGGCGAGGCGCTGAGTGAGGGCGCGGAAAGCGCGCGGAAAACGCCGCCGCCTGCGGCAAGCATGCAGCCGGAAGTACCCAAAAGTAACGCCCGCTATGGCGGGCAAACGCAACAAGCCGTCATCGCCACTGGGCCCGGCCATCTCGCCGCCGCGCGCGCCACTGAGGCACGTGCGCAAAAATTCGACAGCAAGAGTTATGAAACCATTTCTAGCTTCGAACAGCTCGACGAATACATCGCCGCCGCGTTAGAGGCCGGCGCGATCGCGATCGACACGGAAACCTCTTCGCTGCAATCCATGCAGGCCGAGCTCATGGGCATCTCCTTGTGCGTCACGCCGGGGCGCGCCTGCTACATCCCGTTGCGGCACAGGAGCGAAGGCGGCGGCGATCTTTTCGGCGGCAACGATCTTCTACCCGGCCAATTGCCGGAAGCCCAAGTGCTCGCACGGCTAAAACCCCTCCTCGAAGACCGGAGCGTCATGAAAATCGCGCAAAACATGAAATTCGACTGGCTTATTTTCAAGCAGCGCGGCATCGCGGTGCGGCCAGTCGAGGACACCATGCTTTTGTCCTATGTGCTCGACGCCGGCCGCACCGATCACGGGATGGACGTGCTCAGCGAAAAGCATCTCGGCCACAGGCCGATACAATTCGGCGAAGTGGCAGGCTCTGGCCGCACCTTCATCGGATTTGCCCGTGTCGCCATCGACAAGGCGACCGAATATTCGGCCGAGGATGCCGATGTGACCTTGCGTCTGTGGCAAGTGCTGAAGCCGCGCCTTCCCGCCGAGCACATGACCAATGTCTATGAGACGCTGGAACGTCCGATGATCGAAGTCTTGGCGCGGATGGAACAGCGCGGGATCACGATCGACCGCGCCATCCTCTCGCGGCTATCTCGCGAATTCGCGCGGGACATGGCGCGCCTCGAAACGGCGATCCACGAACTCGCCGGCGAGACCTTCAACCCGGGCTCGCCAAAACAGCTCGGCGATATTCTGTTTGGCAAAATGGGCCTCCCTGGCGCCAAGAAGACCGCGACCGGAGCCTGGTCGACGTCGGCCGGAGTCCTCGACGATCTCGCCGAGGAAGGCAACGAACTCGCGGCAAGGATTCTCGATTGGCGGCAGCTTGCAAAACTCAAATCGACCTATACCGACGCTCTGCCTTCCTTCGTCGATCCGGCGACCGGGCGCGTGCATACCTCCTATGCGCTCGGCGCGACGACGACGGGCAGGCTTTCCTCGTCCGACCCGAATTTGCAGAATATCCCGGTGCGCAACGAAGAGGGGCGGAAAATCCGCCGCGCCTTTATTGCCCGCGACGGCCACAAGCTCGTCTCGGCGGATTATTCGCAGATCGAATTGCGGCTGCTTGCCCATATCGCGGGCATTCCGCAATTGAAGGCGGCGTTTGCCGAGGGCCAGGATATTCACGCGATGACCGCCTCCGAAATGTTTGGCGTGCCGATGGCCGGCATGCCGCCGGAGGTGCGCCGCCGCGCCAAGGCGATCAATTTCGGGATCATTTACGGCATTTCCGCCTTCGGCCTCGCCAATCAGCTGGGCATTTCGCGCGAGGAGGCGGGCGCCTACATCAAACGCTATTTCGAGCGCTTTCCGGGCATTCGCGCTTATATGGATCAAACCAAGCAAACCGTGAGGGAAAGGGGGTATGTGACCACGATTTTTGGGCGCAAATGCCATTATCCGCGCGTTACGGCATCAAACCCCTCGGAGCGTGCTTTTAACGAACGCGCCGCGATCAACGCGCCGATCCAGGGCTCGGCCGCCGACATCATCCGCCGCGCGATGGTGCGCATGGACGCGGCGCTGGAGCAAGCGAAGCTTTCGGCGAACATGCTGTTGCAGGTCCACGACGAACTTGTTTTCGAGGTGCCGGACGCCGAGGTCGAGGCGACGATCGAAGTGGTGCGCAAAGTGATGGCCGAGGCGCCGCATCCTTATTTGCAACTCGCGGTGCCGTTGCAGGTCGATGCCAAGGCGGCGCAAAACTGGGACGAGGCGCATTGAACGGCGATGAGGCGCCTTTGATGTGCCGGAGCATCAAGGCGACAACCTTGCCAAGGCTCAGCCAAAGTGGCAACCTCAGCGTCGACAAGGTCGGCATCCGGTGGAAATCGTCAGAGTCACTCTCTGTCGTCCAAAAGTGTCCTCTTGTAGATAGCAGTGATAGCAGTAGAATTCGATAAAAGGGAACCTGAGCATGGCTAATCCACCCTTAAAAGGTCAGTCCACTGTCGCAAGTATAGCTGGGGTGACTGGTGAAAACACTGCTGCCAATGGGCGTGGTATAGCTGGCATTGCCAAGGACGGCCTCGGCGTGCGCGGCGAATTATCTGACGGCACCAACACGCTGGGCTTTTTGGGAGGCAAAGACCCGGAATTCGGCGTGCATGCGGGTGTGTATGGCCAGAGTAGTCAGTGGGCAGTCATCGGACTTACCACCAGCTTCTCTGGAATAGGCGTGTATGGCGGAGGCACCGGCAGCGGAGCGGACGGTCCCGGTGCCGGTGTGTACGGAAAAAGCAAGGCCGGGTTCGGGGTGGCTGGCGAAAGTGAGACTAGCAACGGCGTGATTGGCGTCAGTCATCAAGGGGATATTGGTGTGCACGGCATTAACAATGGCAATGGGTGGGGAGCTGCCGGAAATAACACCAACAGTGGAAGTTCTGGATTTTTGGGGGGCCAAGACCCGCAGTTCAACCAGAGTGCCGGCGTCTACGGTGAAAGCAGGCAGCAGGGAGTCATGGGTCTTACCACCGTTCCTGAAGGAAAAGGCGTCTACGGCGGAGGCACTACGAACGCCGGTGGCAAGCAGATTGGTGTGATGGGCGAAACCGGCACCGGTGTCGGCGTATGGGGCAACAGCACTGGCAGCGGCGCAGGCGTGCGCGGCTTAAGCCAGAACGGCGCTGGAGTACTCGGCCAAAGCGAAGCAGCCAACGGCGTGCTGGCGACTAGTAAAAATGGGCAAGGAGTGACGGCCTTCAGCGACAACGACGTCGGCCTTTTTGCCCAAGGGGGTACTTGGGCGGGAGTGTTTAAAGGCGGGTTAGTCGTAGGCAAAGGCCCCGATCCTAAAAACCCAAACATTCAACGAAATCAGATCAACGGCAGTATCGTCATTAACGACGGCGGGAGCCTTTTTCTGAATGGCGGCGGCGATATAATCTTGGCGAACGCTGACTGCGCGGAAGATTTTGACCTTTCGGCAGCGGCGGACGCTGACCCCGGTTGCGTTATGGTCTTGGACGGCAATGGCACTCTGCGTCAGTGCGCAATTGCTTACGACAAACATGTCGTCGGGGTCTTGTCCGGCGCCGGCGACTATTGGCCAGGACTAGTGCTGGACCGGCATTCTGAACTAAAAGGCAGAGTGCCCCTTGCGCTCATGGGCAAGGTCTACTGTAAGGTGGACGCCAGTTACGCGCCGGTCGAAGTCGGTGATCTTATGACGACCTCACCCACGCCAGGACATGCCATGAAAGCGAATGATCAAATCAAGGCATTCGGGGCAGTCATTGGCAAGGCATTGCGCCCGCTCACAGAAGGCCAAGGGTTGATTCCAATCCTGATTGCGTTGCAGTGACTGCTGACAATAGAACAATACCGTGAGGGTGCCCAGTAACCACGCACAGTTGAGTTAGCCAAGCCATGAACCTCTCCGATTCCTGCAGGATGGTCGGATCGCCCGCGAGTGTGCGTCAAGCTGCACAGCGAGAGGGCATGCAGTTTCCCCTCTCACTGAGAGCGTTCATCAGGGCACCTACGTGCCCCTTTTCCAGGTGCATCCGAATCCATCTGAAGGTTCTAACGAGCCCGACGGTTGCAATTAGCAACATGCTCGTTCGAATGCGACAGGTTTATCAGACGGCTGACATCGGTGTTGAAGTCACGTCGCGCGAATCGTTGGCGGGAATACCGAATTTTGTTGGCCTCAATGACCTAGCCGTGGTCCCGAACTGTCCGAGTGGGGCAACCACGAATCAACAAAACCAGCTATTCCAAAATCGAAATAATGTTGGAGCCAATGAAATTGTAGTTTACTTTGTCCGCTCGCTTGTGCCTGTGCTCAATGGATGTGCCTCCTTCCCCGCTGGGAATCCTGGCGCGGTGGTCGCGCAAATCGCTTCCCGATGGACAACCGGCCATGAAGTGGGCCACGTGCTGGGCCTCAGTCACATTTCCGGGGAAAATGCACCAGCTTGTACCACCCCAGATTTTGCGCGGCTAATGACTGGCTGCGGGACAGGTAACATCACCGGCATACCCACGATCGTGCAGGCAGAAATCGATACGATGAGGGGTAGCAATTTAGCCAACCCATGTTAGGGGAACTGCTGCTATGACGGTTACAATGAAAGAAGTGCGAGCGTATTTGGACCAGGACGAGCCGGATTACGACGCGGCTGCCAAGCTCGGTCCGGATGCACTTCCGCATTTATTGCTGCTCGTGACGGAGGGAGAATCTGGCCTGGCTTCAAAGGCGACTTATCTTGCCGCTACGATTGGCGGAGACCAGTCGCTGGCTCCAATAGAACAGGCAGCCGCGAGTAACGATCCAGTGGTACGGGTCGCCGCCGCGGGAGCGCTTGGTCGCCTCCAGCAAATGCCAACTGCCATAACCCAAGTCTTGCTAGGCGATCCGGATCCAGGGGTCCGCTATTTATCTCTACAAGCCTTGAAAATACGCTATCCGGTTGGGTTCAAGGCGAAGGTACGAGAAATCTCGCAGAGCGATCCGAACGTTGACATTAGGGCCATCGCGATGGAGCTGGTACCTCGCCTACCGTAAACATCACCGCGCCCGCCATCGTGCATCCACTCTTTATGCAGATTGACGCTGGCCTACCGAGTGCGTGTTGCAACGACGTTCTTCAGGAGTCGGCTTAGGGTCATAACCAGCCAAATGCCTGCTCAAACGGCGTAATAGTCCTCCGCAGCCTGGTCTGGCCAAGGGCAGCCATGACAAATCGCGTCGGTGTCATCGTAATCTTGGACCGTTAACCCAATTGAGTGCCGCGACCCTTGCCGCAGCCGGGAAGCTATTTCCCACGAAAACTCCGCGCAATCCCACTCATCTCAAGCCGCGGACGTAAGAGGCATTGAGTACTCAACCCTAAGAATCGCACCAAAATGTTTCACGAAAACATTTTGGTGCGATTGACAAAAAAACCAGTCACCAAATCTCGTTGCTCGTGACTCTCACCGTCATGCCCGGCCTTGAGCCGGGCATCCAAACACGGAAGGCGTGCGTCTGGATGGCCGGGTCAAGCCCGGCCATGACATTGGGAGGGTCAGTGGGTCATTCTTTTCGGTATAAGCAGCGCCCGGGCCGTGGGGCCAGAGATCGTTTGTTCAGGGAGTCGAACGTTTACGAGGAATCGGAGGAGAGACACACCGGTTCGCGCCGAGGAGGTGCGGCGAACAAACATGCGATAGACACACAGTGAGCCCCGGTGCATTCAAGCAGCTGCGGGGCTCTGCTTCGGCTCTGCGAAGCGATCTGTGATTTATGCAGATTCTTAGGTACGAGCTAACATCCGCTTGGCCTTCGCGGGCGCTATCGCACGTCGATATTAAATTGTCGGCGGTGACGTTTCGGCCCGGCCGGCATGCTTGGCTTTCGCGCCACCGTGACCCCGCGCCTGTCGGGGTCAGTTACACTGTCCCGGTGGAGTCATCGCTTCTCCATTGCATTGGAACCGATGAGTTGTCGAAAGAAGGCACCTTCCGCTCCCGGCCGGCTCTTGCGAACAACGGCGGAAGCAGTCTAATGTTGCGCCTCTTCCGCGCATGTGTCAATTTTTTTCGCTATATTTTGCGGCCACGGTGTCGCCCCACCGCGTCATCTACTTCGACCGAACCGGGTGGTATTCCCAGGGGACGGCGATGCGCACTCCGCTGCCTATTTTGAAGCGCGATTGCCGCAAGCCCGCGCCCCTGCCGGGAAGCGTGCCAAAGCGGTGAACTTCCTTGACTCCTTTGCCTGCAAGCGCCTAAAAGGCCCTGTCCTTTGTTTTGACGGTTCTTCGAGCGAGCCGCCTTGTCCTTCAAGGCAAGCGGCGAACGTCCGGCGGCGCGTTGCGCTCCCGGGCGCGTTTTCTGTTGAAGCTTTTCCCGCAAGTCCTGTTTGCGTTGTCAGGCTTCCGGACCTTTCTTTCGGGATTTGTGTTAGACTTTTAGAAAAATTCCCGCCGCTGGTGCGGCGATATTACAGGATAGAGCGTATGTTCGAAGGGCTTTCGGAAAAGCTCTCAGGCATATTGGATAAATTGACACGGCGCGGCGCGCTCTCCGAGGAGGACGTGAACGTCGCGCTGCGCGAGGTCCGCCGCGCCCTGCTCGAAGCCGATGTCGCGCTCGATGTCACGCGCTCGTTCGTGGACAAGGTGCGTGCGCGCGCGGTCGGCGCCAACGTCGTCAAATCGGTGACGCCCGGCCAGATGGTCGTGAAAATCGTCAACGACGTGTTGATCGAGACGCTTGGCGCCGATGCCGATCCCATCGACCTCGACGCGACGCCGCCGGTCGCGATCATGATGATCGGCCTCCAGGGCACGGGCAAGACGACGACCACGGCGAAAATCGCCAAGCGTCTTTCCGAAAGGATGAAGCGCAAGGTGTTGATGGCCTCGCTCGACGTGAAGCGTCCGGCGGCGCAGGAGCAGCTCGCCGTGCTCGGCCGCCAAGTCGGAATCGACGCTCTGCCGATCGTCGCCGGCCAGACCCCTGTCCAGATTGCCAAACGCGCGGAACAGGCGGCGCGTTTGGGGGGCTACGACGTCGTCATGCTCGACACGGCGGGGCGCACCCATATCGACGAAGCGCTGATGGAGGAGATGGCCGAGATCAAGGCGGCCTCGCGCCCGCATGAGATCCTTCTCGTCGCCGATAGTGTCACCGGCCAGGACGCGGTGCATCTTGCGAAGAGCTTCGATGATCGCGTCGGCATCACCGGCATCGTGCTGACGAGAATCGATGGCGATGGGCGCGGGGGCGCGGCGCTTTCGATGCGCGCGGTCACCGGCAAGCCAATAAAGCTTCTCGGCACCGGCGAGAAGATGGACGCGCTGGAGGATTTTCATCCCTCCCGCATCGCCAACCGCATCCTCGGCATGGGCGATATCGTCTCGCTCGTCGAAAAGGCGGCCGAGTCGATCGATGCCGAAAAGGCGCAGCGCATCGCCGAGAGGATGCGCAAGGGCAAGTTCGATCTCGATGATCTTTCCGACCAGCTCGCCCAGGTCGAGAAGATCGGTGGCTTAGGGGGCATCATGGGAATGCTGCCGGGCGTCGCCAAGATGAAGGAGCAGCTTGCGTCCGCGCGATTCGACCATGGCATCATCAAGCGCCAGCGCGCCATTATTTCGTCGATGACCCACGAGGAGCGGCGTGCCCCGGATGTCCTCAAGGCCTCGCGCAAGAGGCGCGTCGCGGCGGGCTCCGGCGTCAGAGTCGAGGATGTCAACAAGCTTCTAAAACTGCACCGGCAGATGGCCGATATGATGAAAACGATGGGCGGCGCCAAGCGTGGCGGCGCGATGGGCAAGATGGCTTCCATGTTTGGCCTGCCCGGCGCGGGGATGGGGGCCGGCATGCCGCAGCCAACGCCGGAACAGCTCGCCGCCTTGCAAAGGCAAGTTGGCCAGAGGCAAATCGGGCCAACGCCGGAGCAGCCGGCACAAATCAAACCCGGCTTGAGGCCGGCGGAGCCGCCGAAATTGCCCGGTCTTGGGGGCGCGAAACTGCCGGGCCTCGGCGGCGGCCTGTGGAGCGGCCTCAACCCGTTCGGAAAAAAGAAATGATGGCCGAGGTTGAAAATCTTGTCCTTGAGCATCTGCGCCATATGCGCGGGCAACTCGATCGCATGGAAAGCGATATTGGCGAGATCAAGAGCCGGCTTGGCCGTCTCGAAGCGGGTCTCGCGCAAATCCATGTCACGCTCGCCGAGCAATCGCTTCGGCTCGATCGCCTCGACGCTCGCGTCACCCGTATCGAAAAGCGGCTTGATCTCGTCGAAGGCTAGACATCAATCGCGATGAGTTGAAAGGAAAGGACAATGCCATTGAAAATTCGTCTGTCGCGGGGCGGCGCCAAGAAGCGGCCGTTCTACCGGGTCGTGGTCGCCGACTCCAGGATGCCGCGCGATGGAAGGTTCATCGAACGCCTCGGCATCTTCGATCCCTTGAAGGCGAAGGATGCGGAGGGCCGGATCGTGCTTGACCAGGAAAAGGCGAAAGCGTGGATCGCCAAGGGCGCGCAGCCGACCGATCGCGTCGCCCGGCTACTCGACACTCTCGGCGTCTTGCCGCGGGCGCCGGGCAGCAATCCCAAACAGGGTTTGCCGAGGAAAAAGGCGCGGGAACGCGCCGCCGCCGCCGCGGCGAAACCCGCGGCAACGCCTGCCACCTGACCGCGGGCGCGGCTGGAGCGCAATGGTCAAGGATCGCATTCTGGTTGGCCGTTTTGGCGCCCCGCACGGCGTCCGCGGCGAATTGCGGCTCACTGCCTATACCGGCGTTCCAGGCGCCATCGCCGCCTACCAACCTCTTTTTGATGAGAGCGGGACCCGGCGATTTTCGATTCTTAGCCTGCGTTCGATCAAGCACAACATGTTTGTTGCCAAGATCGCTGGGGTTGATGACCGCGCGAGTGCCGGGGCGTTGACCAATGCCAAACTCTTTGTGTCCCGCGCGTCCTTGCCCGATGTTGGCGGCGAGGAATTCTATCTCGCCGATCTGATCGGCCTTGCGGCAATGAACGAAGCGGGAGAACCGTTTGGCAGCGTCGTCAATGTGTTGAATTTTGGCGGCGGCGATATTTTGGAAGTCGCGTGCCCAGACAGGTGCGAGACGTTGCTCTTGCCTTTCAGGAAAGAGATTTTTCCGCGTGTCGATATCGAGGCGGGCCGTTTGACCGTCGTGCCGCCGGCCGGGATCGAAGCGAAACCTCCGGAGCGTTGAGGGGCCAGAGGGGCCAAAGAGGCAATGTGGCGGGCGACGGTTTTCACGCTGTTTCCAGAAATGTTTCCCGGGCCTCTCGGTATCTCGCTCGCGGGCGAGGGTTTGGCACGTGAACTTTGGAGCATCGAAATTCGGGACATCCGCGCACATGGGCGAGGCCCCCATAGGGCGGTTGACGATACGCCAGCCGGCGGCGGCCCCGGGATGGTGATCCGCGCCGATGTGCTGGCCGCCAGCCTCGACGCTTGGCTCGACGCGAGTGACAGGCGGCCGCGCTTGCTGCTTTCTCCACGCGGCGCGCCCTTCGCGCAAGCGCGCGCACACACGCTTGCGGCGGGAGAAGGCGCAGTGCTGATTTGCGGCCGGTTCGAGGGCGTCGATGAGCGGGCGATCGCCGCGCGCGGTCTCGAAGAAATTTCGATCGGCGATTATGTGCTCTCCGGCGGCGAGATCGCCGCATTTGCCGTGCTTGATGCCTCCGTGCGGCTTTTGCCCGGCGTGATGGGAGCGCAAACGTCCGGCGACGAAGAGAGTTTCGAGGCGGGGCTTCTCGAATATCCGCATTACACGCGGCCGCGCGAATGGGAGGGAAGGGCAATCCCGGACGTCTTGCTTTCCGGTGACCACGCGAAAATCAAGGCCTGGCGCGAGGCGGAGGCGCTCAGGCTTACCCGCGAGCGAAGGCCAGATTTGCTCAAGCGTCGTGAGTCAAGCTCCGCGTGAACGGTTCTCCTTGCGCGGTTCCACCAATCCGCCTCGCTCTTCGGTGTTCTCCTAACTGTCTGATTTAAGCGTTTTGCACGGATGGCATTAGAGCTAGGCACGGAAGTTGGTGATGGCGAAAGGGTCAAGCGGCGGATTATGGGGGTGTTCGCCGCCACTTCGCAATCAGTCAGCTTCCGTGCCTTCACGGTTGGTGAACTGAATGCCGTTATCCGTCAGAACGGGGTGGATTTTGGACGTCAACCGGCCCTAGTGCCGGGCAGAGGCCATTAAGGAAATTGGCCCGGATTCCTCGCGGTCGCGCTGGCCTTCATTCGCCCGGTGCCTTGGCCTCGATTGCCAAGGCATGCATGCCGGCATCGAATTCAGCCCTCAAAAGATGATTGATCGCGCGATGGCGCTCGACCAGGCTCTTGCCCTTAAAGGCTTCCGAAACTACCTTGACGTGAAAGTGGGTTCCGCCCGCGCTCGCGGCCGCGCCCGGTTGCTCCATGGAATGAGCGTGGCTCGCGTGCTTGTGGGATTCGTCGATGACTTCGATCGAGCCGGGGGCGAAGGCGGCCCGTAATTTCGCCTTGATGCGATCGCCTGCGGCAATGTCGCTTTGCTCGCCCATCTCAAGACAGCCCTAAAAAACGTTAACGGCCGCCAAACCGGCGGATTTATTGTCATTTTACCGTATCGGGCCGCTTGCGGCCACTCCAAAGACAATCATAATGCCGGAGCTATGAATTTAAAATCACGTCTCTTCGACCGCGTCAGGGTTAAGTCCGAACCTAGGGACGCGCCGCGCCCAGATCAGGCGCGCTGCCAGCATCCGGGCTGCAGCGAAGCGGGCGAGTTCCGCGCGCCAATGGGCCGTCTTCGAGAGGGCCAATATTTTTGCTTCTGCCTCGAACATGTCCGCGAATACAATGCCACCTATAATTATTTCAACGGCATGAGCTCGGAAGCAATGGCCCTTTACCAGCGCGACGCCTTGGTTGGCCATCGCCCAACGTGGTCGATGGGCGTGTACCGTGCGGCTAAGAGGTTTCGCGAGGAGGGCGACGATCCGTCGCGCACGGGTGACCCGCTAGGGGTGTTTCAAAGGACCATCCGGAGCCATTCCAGCGAAGGGTCGCGCAAACCGCGTTACGGGCTGGCCGCGTTAAAAGCCCTGGATCAATTGGGTCTCGACGATAGCGTGGACATGGCCTTGATCAAGGCCCGGTACAAGGATTTGGTGAAGCGCCTCCATCCCGACGCCAACGCCGGCGACCGGTCGAACGAAGACAGATTGCGCGAGATCATCCGCGCTTATAATTACCTGAGGTCGGTGAAGCATGTCTGACGCTTTCCGCCCGCTCAATGGGGTTTTTGCCGGCGCTCATCGAACCTCTTGGAACAAAAGACCTTTTGGAAGACAATTGGACGATCGCCCCAAACATGTGCGCTGGGCCCGGCACGAAGGACGAATGCGGCCATGATAATGGACGAAAGCGCCGCTACCGGCGGCCTGCCCGACATGAAGATTTCGGTGCGCCAAGTGTTCGGTATCGACAGCGATATGGAAGCGCCTGCCTATTCAAGCGGGGATCCGCATGTTCCAGACATCGACCCGGACTATCTATTCGATCGCGATACCACGCTCGCCATCCTGGCCGGCTTTGCGAAGAATCGCCGGGTGATGATCACCGGCTATCACGGCACCGGCAAATCGACCCATATCGAGCAGGTCGCGGCGCGGCTGAATTGGCCTTGCGTCCGCATCAATCTCGACAGTCATGTTTCGCGCGTCGATCTCATCGGCAAGGACGCCATCGTCCTCAAGGACGGCCTGCAGGTGACCGAGTTCAGGGATGGCATCCTGCCTTGGGCGTTGCAAAACAACGTCGCGCTCTGTTTCGATGAATATGACGCGGGCCGCCCCGACGTGATGTTCGTGATCCAGCGCGTACTGGAGGTATCGGGCCGTCTCACGCTCCTCGATCAGAGCAGGGTAATAAGGCCGCATCCCGCCTTCCGTCTGTTTTCGACAACAAATACGATCGGCCTTGGCGACACCTCCGGGCTTTATCATGGAACCCAGCAAATCAATCAGGGACAGATGGACCGCTGGTCGATCGTCGCGACCTTGAACTATCTGCCGCACGACAGGGAAGTCGATATCGTGCTTGCCAAGGCCAAGCGATTCCGGGCAACCAAGGATGGCCGCGACACGGTCGGCAAGATGGTTCGGGTCGCCGAGCTTACCCGCAACGCGTTCATCGCTGGCGATCTTTCCACCGTGATGAGCCCGCGAACGGTGATCACTTGGGCCGAGAATACGGAAATTTTCGGCGACGCCGGCTTTGCGTTCCGGCTGACCTTTCTCAACAAATGCGACGAATTGGAACGCACACTAGTCGCGGAATTCTATCAGCGCAGTTTTGGCAAGGAGCTGCCGGAGAGCGCGGTCAATGTCGTGATGAGTTGAAGCGCCTCCGGGCGTCCGCCACCCAGGGATAAGATTTTAAAAGAGCCGCGGCAGAAACCACCGTGATGAGTTCCAACAACAAGCCGCCCGCGAAAGTGCAAGCCCCGAATGAGCCGTTCAAGCGGGCGGTCGCCGGATGCATGCGCAGCCTGGCAAAAATGCCGGCGATAGAGGTTGCTTTCACGGCCGAGCGGGCGAGTTTGGTTTGGACCGGCGCGCGCGCCGAAGTGCGGCTTCCCGAGCCCTCCCGCAGGCTCGACGCACGGGAAGCCGCGATCCTGCGCGGCCACGCCGATTCGATGGCGCTACGGCTAGCCTGCCACAACAAGGATGTACACCGGCGGCTGACCCCGCCCGCGCCCGCCGCGCGCGGGGTTTTCGATGCCATGGAGCAGGCGCGCGTCGAGGCGATCGGGTCGCGCCGGATGCTGGGCGTCGCGGGCAATCTCGATGCGATGCTCGACGACCGCTTTCAGCGCGCCCGCTATGCCGATATCGCGGTCCGCGCCGAGGCGCCGATCGAAGACGCGCTCGCGATGATCGTGCGCGAGCGTTTGACTGGGCTCAAGCCGCCCAAGAATGCACAAAGGATCGTCGATCTCTGGCGCCCATGGGTGGAGGAACGCGCCGCCGCCGATCTCGACAAGCTTGGGCGGGAGATCGAGGATCAGCGGGCCTTCGCGTTGGGCGTCCACAAGCTGTTGACGGCGCTTGAAATGATTGACGAGGGCAGCGTCGACACCAATCCGGAAGATGAAGAAGGCAACGCGGGCGAGCCGGATGGCGCCGGGCAAAACCAGCCCGCGGAAGGCGCGGAAGACCACGCTGGCGACGCGAGCCGGAGCGAAACAGCCGAGGCTTCCTCCGATCCCATGGAGGGAAGCGAGATCGACGCAGGTGATGCGCCAACCGGCGAATCCGAGGGGGACGCCGAACTCGGCCTGTCCGGCGAAGCCGGCGATCCGGGGCGGCCGCCCCCGCCCTCGCGCGCCGAACCCCGCGGCCCGGACTACAAGGCCTTCACCAAGAAATATGACGAGGTCGTCGCGGCGCAAGACCTCTGCGACGCCGAAGAACTCGAACGCCTGCGCTCCTATCTCGACAAGCAATTAAATAACCTTTCCTCAATTGTCGCGCGGCTTGCCAATCGTCTCCAGCGCCGCCTGATGGCGCAGCAGAGCCGGTCCTGGGAATTCGATCTGGACGAGGGCATCCTCGATCCGGCGAGGCTTCCGCGCATCATCGTCGATCCGCGGCAGCCGCTCTCGTTCAAACGCGAGAAGGACACCGAGTTCCGCGATACGGTGGTGACGCTGCTTATCGATAATTCCGGCTCGATGCGCGGGCGCCCGATCACCGTCGCTGCCACCTGCGCCGATATTTTGGCCCGCACGCTGGAGCGTTGCGGCGTCAAGGTCGAGATTCTTGGTTTTACGACCCGCGCCTGGAAGGGTGGCCAATCACGCGAAGCCTGGCTGCGGGAAAATAAGCCAGCTTCGCCCGGCCGTCTCAACGACCTTCGCCATATAATTTACAAATCCGCCGATGCGCCGTGGCGGCGATCGCGCAAACATCTCGGGCTGATGATGCGGGAAGGTCTGCTCAAGGAAAACATCGACGGCGAGGCGCTCGATTGGGCCCACAAGCGGCTGCTCGCGCGGACCGAACAGCGCCGTATATTAATGATGATTTCCGACGGCGCGCCGGTCGACGATTCGACGCTTTCGGTCAATTCCGGCAATTATCTCGAAAAGCATTTGCGCCGCGTGATCGGGGAGATCGAGACGCGCTCGCCGGTCGAACTCATCGCGATCGGCATCGGTCATGACGTGACCCGCTATTATCGCCGCGCCGTGACGATCGTCGACGCCGAGGAACTCGGCGGCGCGATGACCGAAAAACTTGCCGAACTTTTTGAGGAAACGGCGACGCCGGAGTCGGTGGCGTTTCATCGCGAAGCAAGTTTTGCGCAACAGGCGGCTCGTAGCCGGGTGCACTGATCTTTGTGTCTACACCAACGCCAAGACATCCGGCAGGGCCAACGGCAGGCGGCCGGGAGGGGCCTCGGGGTCCTGAAATGCGGCGCGGGATATTTTGGACGCGGACGTACCCCAGATAGCCCGCAACGGCATTGACGCTCGAACCCCAGTGTGCGACCACCTGTCGCCACATGAAGGTGCGATCGCGGGCGGTTAGCTCAGCTGGTAGAGCATCTCGTTTACACCGAGAGGGCCGGCGGTTCGAGTCCGTCACCGCCCACCAAATAAATCAAACACTTAGGACGGTTCCAACTCATAAAAGCAAACCCGGAACATCATCTGGGCAACACCCTGGGCAACCTCTTGCATCAAAGTTCCTAACTGACTGGCCGGTCATGCAAGCGCTCACGCGTGCCGCCGATCGCGGTGCGAAGGTGCGCATCTATCTCGACGCGCCGCGTTGGGACTTTAGCCCTGGTCCAATCGCGATAGGCGCCAATCCCAATAATAAAAACCGGGTAGACAACCGCGCATGCGATCCACATCCAAGCGACTGACAAAAGTTCACATCCTTTAGGCTAGCGTAGCTTGTCACGTTCAACAGCACAGCGACGATCGCCGAGGATGCCGTCGTTGCTGCCAGG
>DATBYR010000107.1:0-9107 GCA_036513565.1 Methylocella sp.
GACGGAAGGCGCATCGCGCGCGCCGCACCGTTCCTATCTTTACGCGATGGGGCTCACCCGCGAGCAAATTCATCAGCCTCTGGTCGGCGTGGCATCCTGCTGGAACGAGGCCGCGCCCTGCAACATCGCTCTGATGCGGCAAGCGCAAGCCGTGAAGAAGGGTGTTACTTCCGCGGGCGGCACGCCGCGCGAATTTTGCACCATCACGGTGACCGATGGGATCGCCATGGGCCATGAGGGGATGAAATCCTCGCTTGTTTCGCGCGAGGTGATCGCCGACTCGGTCGAGCTGACCATGCGCGGCCACTGCTACGATGCGCTCGTCGGCGTCGCCGGCTGCGACAAGTCGCTCCCCGGCATGATGATGGCCATGCTGCGTCTCAACGTCCCCTCGATTTTCATCTACGGGGGGTCGATCTTGCCGGGAACTTTCAAAGGGAGGCCGGTCACCGTTCAAGATCTTTTCGAAGCGGTCGGCAAATTTTCGGTCGGGGACATGTCGGCCGAGGACTTGGACACGCTCGAGACGGTCGCCTGCCCTTCGGCCGGCGCCTGTGGCGCGCAGTTCACCGCCAATACGATGGCCACCGTTTCGGAGGCGATCGGCCTAGCCCTGCCTTATTCGGCCGGGGCGCCGGCTCCCTATGAAATTCGCGACCGCTTCTGCGTAATGGCGGGCGAGATGGTGATGGACCTTTTGGCGCGTAACCTTCGTCCCCGCGATATCGTCACCCGCAAGGCGCTCGAAAACGCCGCGACCGTTGTCGCCGCTTCCGGCGGCTCGACAAATGCCGCGCTGCATCTCCCGGCAATCGCCAATGAATGCGGGATTTCGTTTGATCTCTTCGAAGTCGCCGAAATCTTCCGCCGGACGCCCTACATCGCCGATCTGAAGCCCGCCGGGAAATATGTCGCCAAGGACATGTTCGAGGCCGGCGGCGTTCCCTTGCTGATGAAGACTCTGCTCGATCATGGCTTCTTGCACGGCGATTGCCTCACCGTCACTGGCCGGACGGTTAACGAAAATTTAAGGAAAGTCGTGTGGAACCCTGAACAGGACGTTGTCTGGCCCGCGAACAAGCCAATCAGCGCGACCGGCGGCGTCGTCGGTCTGAAGGGGAGCCTTGCGCCCGAAGGGGCGATCGTGAAGGTCGCGGGCATGCTGGAAGCGGCGCTGATATTCAGGGGGCCGGCGCTTTGCTTTGACAATGAAGAAGATTGTTTTGACGCCGTGACGAAGCGCCGCTACGCGGAAGGCTGCGTTTTCGTGATCCGCTACGAGGGTCCGCGCGGGGGACCTGGCATGCGTGAAATGCTGGCGACCACAGCTGCGCTTTACGGCCAAGGCATGGGGTCCAAGGTCGCGCTTGTCACCGATGGCCGCTTTTCCGGCGCGACGCGCGGTTTTTGCGTAGGCCATGTCGGACCGGAGGCGGCCGTTGGCGGCCCGATCGCGCTGGTGCGCGATGGCGACATGATCGAGATCGACGCGATCAAGGGAACCATCAACCTCCAATTGGGGGATGCGGAATTAGAAAAAAGGAAAAAAGATTGGCAACCGCGTCAAACTAATTTCGGGTCTGGCGCGTTATGGAAATACGCCCAGATGGTCGGTCCGGCCGTTACCGGCGCCGTTACCCATCCGGGTGCGTCGAGAGAAACAAATGCCTATGCTGACGTTTAGCCGCATTTCCGGGGTTGTGGTTTTCGGGCTGGCGGCCTGCTTGCCAGGTTCCCGCGTCGGCGCGTTCGAGGCAACCGATGGAGCGACGGTTGAAAAGGCACCGCTTCAGGAATTCGCGACGCCTCGAGCTGCGTTGCGGGCGGGCCTCGAAGGGTTTCGTTCCGGCAATGCCACCTCCGCGATCGAGGCCTTGAAATATGCCGCGGCGGGAGGCGAATTGCTGGCGCAATGGAAACTCGCCAAAATTTATGCCAATGCCGACGGCGTGCCGCGCGACGATATCAAGGCGTACGACTATTTCTCTCAAATCGTCACGAATTACGATGAGGACGACCCGAACAGGCGCGATCGCGCGATTGTGTCGAGCGCGTTGGTCTCGCTTGGGATCTACAATCTGAACGGAATAGCCAACAGCGAGGTCCGTCCCGATCCCCAACGCGCGCTCCAAATGTTCCAAGTCGCCGCCACGACGTTCGGCGACGCGAACGCGCAATACAATTTGGCGCGGATGCACCTCGACGGCGCGGGCGTCGATAAGGATGGTCGGGAGGCAATCCGCTGGCTATTTCTCGCTGCGGATAAAGGGCACCTCCAAGCGGAGGCTCTGCTCGGGCAAACGCTTTTCACGGGCCGCGAAGGTGTTCGGCCGCAGCGCGCGCTCGGCCTCATGTGGCTGACCTTGGCGCGGGAAGCCGCGATTGATTCCAAAAAGGACAAATGGATCATCGATATCTACGACAAGGCGGTGGCTTCGGCGAATGCCGGAGACCGGCAAGATGCGCTCGCCTATCTCGAAGACCATCTGAAACGGCGCAATTGACCTCGCGCGGTCCGCGAGCTCTTCCCGAGCGCGTGATGCTCATGCCGCACATTTATTCTACGGCTTCGATCTGTCGCCGGTTGCGCTCACGTCGATGATCAGCATTAGTCCACCGCCGCCTTGCGTCTCCGCATTGTTATTCGTCGTATGGTGCGGAATGTGGCAATGGATCAGCCATTTCCCTGGCCGGCGCGCAGTCCAGATCACGTCGTAGCGCTGCCCTGGTCCGACATTGACGGTATCGGCGAGGAAGCGGGCCGAGGGAGAGAGGGTCTCTCCGTCGCGGGCGACCACCTCGAATGGCCCGCCGTGGATGTGCATAGGGTGGATGAAGGCGTTGTTGGTGCCGATGAAGCGCACCTTCAGCGTTTCAGCGACCTCCATGTGAATTGTGTGGGTTGCGGGATATGACTTGCCGTTAATGGTGAAAAAATTCGGTTGTCCGCCTTCCATCGGCATCGACGGATAGGTGAGCCCTTCCCTCATGAGCCATTCCTGGAGCTGAATGACATAGTCGCGGTCAGCCGTAACCTCGTCCGCAGGATTCGAAGGATCAATGATCAAAGCGCCGTAAAGACCAAGTGCCTGCGTCCGGTCCGGCTTTGCATGCGGATGATAAAAATAGGTACCATGCTGCTCCGCCGTGAATTCGTAGCTGTAGGAACCGCCGGGCGGGATCGGCTTTTGGGTGATCTCGGCTGGACCATCCATTTGACTCGGCAAAATTAGGCCATGCCAGTGTACCGTCGTCTCCTCTGGTAGGCCGTTGATGAGATTGATGCGGACCCGATTGCCCTGACGGATGTGGATGCGCGGTCCGGGAATTTGACCGTTGTACGCATAGGCGTCGACAGTCACTCCGGGAAGGATCGTCCAGCGGATCACGGAAGTGTGAAGGTCGAAGACCTTCACCGTGCCCTCCATCCGAAAGGGTAGCTCCTGGTCGCCTAGCGCGCCGAGATCGTATGACGCGCTCACGAGCCGCGGATCGACCGCGGCCATGTCGCGCATGGCGTCGGCGGACGTATTGCGGTCCATGATCATGCCGGGCGGCATGATCTCCCCGCCGACGTCGTGTGCCGACAGTGTCATGTTGATCCAATTAGCTGGAGCCAGCATGCCGATGAGGAGCGCCAGGAAGGAGACGACGCCGAGGCCCGCGATTTGCGGCATGGTCGCATCCGATTTCATGCCCTGGTGCCCTTGATGAAGCCCTCGTCCGCGTCGATGGTCATGGCCGTGATCGTGCCCCTCTTCCGCATGAGCCTGGAGTTGCAGTTGAAGTTGTGGATGCTCATGTGCCACAACGCCTGGAGGCACCGCTACCGCCTCCCGCTCTGGCTTCCGTTCGGTCATCAAGCCGTGCTTGAGGTGGCGGGCGACCATCCAGACGTTGGATGGATAGGCGAGGATGAAGCCCGCGATCACTCCAATCGACATCACGCCCCAGAATAGGAACTCGGTCGGCTCCATCGCACGCATGTCGCGACCCATCATCAGAAAGCTCATGACGGGGGCCATCCCCGCCATCATGAAATTCATGCTGATGAGTTCGGGGATAAAGCTCCTTCGGACGTTCTCCCAGTAAGTACCGCCCATCATCGATTTCATGAACAGCGATTGGAAAATAAACAGCCCGAACGCAAAGCCGGCAACGTATTCGACGATGAGGTCAATCCACATCGGTAGCCCGAGCGTCGCAGTGATCACCGCCGCAAGGATGATGCCCGTCGCGTCGCCGGCGATGCAATGGATGGTCGACCCAACCCCTTGCTTCCAAAGCGGCTTGATGAAGGCCTCATGCTCGCCCGGGCGAGGCTCCTTGTCGGCGAGGACATAGAGTAGCAAACCGATCGGGCCAATGTAGAGCGTGACAAGAATGAAGCCCCATTTCATTACGACCGGCTCGGGGTTGTTCCGGTACTGGTCGATCCCGACGTAAAGAGTCGAAAGACTCGCGACTACGAACCATACCAGTAGGAAGTAATCGATCGGCTGCACCAGCATTGCGGATACCTCCTTGTTACCGGCTTCCGGCCTAACACTCAAACCCTCTGATTGGTTAGAGCGACGCATTACGAAATTGCCGGAGAATCGGGTCCTGTTCGCCAAGGTTGGAAGGGCTATTTTTTCTATCCGGTCAGTTTTTAGTAATGAATGCCACGCCCAAGATCACGGTGAACGGCATGCGCAACCGGCCACGCAAAAGCGATCACTCTTCTGTTTTCGATTTTGGCCGCCTTTTGTTCATGTCCTTCATGCGAAGAGACATTTTTATGGCCTGCCTCGCTTCGGCGCGGCCTGCGATAGGCTGAAGGATTTTCCGGAATTCGTCGCGTTTCTCGTGAATCGAGGCGATCACCTTTCCCATGGGGATACCCATGTCCACGAGCACGGCTTCCGACAATTGCAGGCTTGCCTCGATAGTTTCGGGAACGGCGTCGCTCACGCCAAGACCATAGAGCAGCGTTGCGTGATGCGCGTCGCGGGCTCTGGCGACAATGATCAAATCTGGATATCCGGCGCGCGCGTAGCGAACAATGTTTTCCGCGTCGGCGGGTTTGTCCATTGTGATAATAAGAGCCTTGGCCCTGGCCAACCCGCAGCGGGCGAGAAACTCGGGCCGCGACGCGTTGCCCCAATAGATGTCTCGTCCTTCGCCGCGGAACCGCGTCACCAAGGCGGCATCGGTGTCCACGGCGACATAGCGGATCGTGTGCGCATGCAGCATGTCGCCGACAAGCTGGCCAACCCGGCCGAAGCCAACGATGATCGCATCGGGCGCGGGACCGTCCTCGCCCGGCTCAAGGATGACGGCGGGCTCCGATGCGGCGGGCCGTTTTGCCAGGCGCTTGGCGAGCGCGCCAAGGAATGGCACGGCGAACATCGAGAGCGTCACCGCGATCATCGCCTCCCCGCCGGTGTTGGCGGGCATGGCCTTGGCGGCGACGGCCGCTGTGACGATGACGAAAGCAAATTCGCCGCCGGGTGCCAGCATAAGCGCGGCCTCGGTGGAGACCCGCAGGGGCAGCCGCGCTATCCACCCAGCTAGCCAATTGACGCAAAACTTGACGAAGATAATGCCAAGCGCAAGACCGAACGCCGCTAGCGGAGCGGAAAACACCTGCGAAAGATCAAGGCTCGCGCCGATCGAGACAAAGAAAAGTCCGAGCAGCAAACCTTTGAAGGGCTCGATCGTTACTTCTATCTCGCGGCGGTACTCGGTTTCGGCGAGAAGTATGCCGGCGATGAAGGCGCCAAGTCCCATCGACAAACCGCTCGCCGCGGTGAGAACTCCAGTTCCGATGACCACAAGCAGGCAGGCCGCCATGAAAAATTCGGTCGACCCCGCCGCCGCGACGTGACGAAAGAGAGGCCGCATGACTAGCCGGCCGCCGAGCACGATGGCGCTCAAGCCGGTGAGCGCGGGAACCAGGAAAGAGACAACAGCCATGCCGAGACCGCCGCCGCGCATTCCGAGCATGGCGATCATGAACAGGAGCGGCGCCACCATTAGGTCCTGAAAGAGGAGGACGGCGAAAATCGTGCGGCCCGCCGTGGTCCCGAGCCGCTTGGCCTCGGCGAGCACGGGAATCACGATGGCCGTGGACGACAGGGCAAGCGCAAAACCGAGAACCGCCGCCGAGGTGGGAGGCTCCCCTAGGATCAAGGCCAAGGCACCAAGCGCGGCGGCGGAGCCGAAGACCTGCATAGTGCCGAGCCCGAAGAGGAGCCGGCCGATAATCGCCAAACGCTGCCACGACAGTTCAAGGCCAATCATGAACAGAAGAAAGACGACGCCAAATTCCGCGACCGGCGCGATTTGCTCGACATTGCCGAGAGCGAACGGAGCAAGCCAGCCGATTTGCCGCGCGAGCGCGCCAAGGCCATAGGGGCCAAGCAAAACACCGGCGCCAAGGAAACCCAGAACCGGACTGAACTTCAAGCGCCGGAACAGCGGCACGACGACGCCCGCCGTCGCGAGAAAAATCAATGTTTCCTTATATTGCTCGGGGGCGAAGGCGGTCATGGGCTTGTTTAGCCAAAATAACTCTCGAAGGGAGGAAATTTTGGGTTTTTCGCGCTCCCGTGGTGCGGTCAAGAATCTTGATACCTTGGCCGGGGGATCACGCTCTCTTTCCCGCGCCGCCGGAATCCGGCATGGTGGCGCCATGTCCGATCCGCCAAATAGCAACGCACCGGAACTCAGCGTCAGTGAATTGTCCGCCGCCTTGAAACGGACGGTCGAGGATCGTTTTGGCTTCGTGCGCGTGCGCGGCGAAATTTCGAACTATCGCGGGCCGCATACTTCCGGCCACGCCTATTTCTGTTTGAAGGACCAATCCGCCCGCATCGATGCGGTCATCTGGAAGGGCAGTTTCGCGAAACTGAAGACCAAGCCGCAGGAGGGTTTGGAGGTCGTCGCGACCGGCAAGGTCACAACCTATCCCGGCAAATCCACCTATCAAATCATCGTCGAGTCGTTGGAGCCAGCGGGCGTCGGCGCGCTCATGGCGCTCGTCGAGGCGCGCCGCCGGAAACTCGCGGCGGAAGGGCTTTTCGATGAAGCGCGCAAGCGGCCGTTGCCGTTTCTGCCCGCGTGCATAGGGGTCGTCACCTCGCCGACTGGAGCCGTCATCCGCGACATCCTGCACCGCATCGCGGAGCGGTTTCCGCGCCATGTCGTGGTTTGGCCCGTGCGGGTCCAGGGCGAAACCTCGGCGGCCGAAATCGCCGCCGCGATCGACGGCCTCAATGCCCTGCCGGAACATGGTCCCTTGCGGCGACCGGACGTGATTATTGTCGCGCGGGGAGGTGGTTCACTCGAAGATTTGTGGAGTTTCAACGAGGAAATCGTGGTGCGCGCGGCGGCGCGGAGCGTTGTGCCGCTCGTCTCTGGAGTAGGGCACGAGACGGATTGGACCCTGATCGACCACGCCGCCGATCTGCGCGCGCCGACCCCGACGGCGGCGGCGGAAAAAGCGGTGCCGGTGCGGAGCGAACTCGCCGCCGCGCTCGCCGATCTCGGCCGCCGCAATATCGACGCCGCGCTGCGGGGCCTCGACCGCCGCCGCGGCGAATTCCGTGCCCTCTTGCGCGGCCTTCCGCAAAGCGACGGCATTTTTGCCCTGCGCCGTCAACAGCTCGACAGTTTCGAGAGCCGCCTTATTGGCGCGCGCGCGAAAGCCTCGACCCGCGGCCAGCTCGGACTGGCGCGCCTGTCCCATCGCTTCGCTCAACAGTCCCCGCACGCAAAAATGGGCCGCGCGGCGGAACGGGTCAAGGCGCTGGCACAAAGGTTGGAGCGTTGCCGGACTGTGGGCAATGACGCAAGGAAGCAAGGCCTCAATTACCTTGCCGCGAGGCTTGGCGGTTCCCGAGCGGCGCGCCTGAGAATTGTGCGCGATGCCCACGTTCAGCTCAAAGGTTTGGCGGAACGCATGACGCACGGCTGGGAGGCTCGCATCGCGGCTCGCCGGGTGGATGTTAAGGCAAAGGAAAAATTGCTCTTCAGTCTTGGTTATCCCCAGGTTCTGGCGCGGGGCTTCGCGCTGGTGCGCGACAAGGACCGTAAACCCTTGCGCAGAGCGGCCGAGGTGGCCGACGGCGCGCATCTCGATATCCAATTTGCCGACGGCCACAAAACGGCGATCGCGGCCACTCGACACGACGCCCCTCCACCAGGACGCGTGGCCAGCAAGGGCCGGCGGAAACGCGAACAAGGATCGCTATTCTGACAAGGCTTCGTCCGGACGCCGGGCACTCCGTAAGCAAAGCAAGCCGCTGGTCGGGATTCTGCACAATGAAATCGGGACTCCGCGCATCGCGATTGGCTCATTGTTCGCGATCGCGGCCTGATCGCCGCAGCCACGAGTCGAATCGGCAGCTCCGGCAAATTCGCAACAATATGGTTCACGGTTCTTCTTGAGGCATGGAGCCTGCCTGCCTTTGTCGGAGGGCCTCGCGTTGTTTCTCGATGGCGTGCCGGGCGTGTGCGATGGCGATGGAAAACGCGGTCGAGTCGGCGGTCCCGCTAGCTTGTCCCTTGACGAACCACGCAATAATCCTGTTGAGCTCCTCCTCTAAGGCCTTGAGTTCGGAAGTTTGCGCTGCAAGAGCCTTGTCGGCGAGCTCGATTAGACGATCGATCTGCCGCAGATCGTTTTCGGATTTCTTACGATTGAGGCGTCCAACGAGGAGCGCGATCGCGGAGCCGACCATGCTCAAAACCATGCCGCCCAGATAGAAATATTTTTGGAACTCATCGAAGAAGCTCTGCTCTCCACTGTTGAGATAGGCCACGACGCCCGGATGAACCGGCAAGATTGGGTTCTTGTTGTCGGGGTCGGGCGCTTCGATCTGACTGGCGAGCGGCGTTTTGGCCACCAGCTGGGCTTTGGTCTTGAAAATGGATCGCGCGATCGCTCCAGCCACGGCATCAAGCATCGTGTTTGGAGCGACGAAGCGGTAGGTGATGGCGAGGGTTGTCACCGTATCATCGGGGGTGGGCGGCCGCCCTCGGAAGGCTCCGGCGGGCACGTCGATCGACTCGAGGCCGGGAAACCGCTTGTTGATCGCGTCCGCCTCGTCGATGGCGAGGAT
>DATBYR010000108.1:0-15918 GCA_036513565.1 Methylocella sp.
TCTCGATCGCGTCGCGAAGGCGTATGTCGGCCGTGGCGGTGCGCTCGGCGAGGGCCTTTTGTTCGGTGATGTCGACGGCGATGCCGACGAGGTGCGGGGGTTCGCCCGCCCGCTCCCGCACGAGCTCGGCCCGCGCACGCACCCAGATCCACTCGCCGTTTACCGTCTGCATCCGGAAAGCGTGATCAATCGAATCGGCTTGCGAACCGGTCAGCAACTCGGCCATTGTCGCGAGGGCGCCATCCTGTGGATGAACCAGCGCATTGATGTCGCCAAAGGACATGAATTGGCCGGCCGGCGTCATGCCAAGCATCTCGTACATCGAGTCCGACCAGTAGATACGCCCGCGCGCGAGATCCCAATCCCAGAGGCCGCAGCGTCCCCGGCCAAGCGCGGTGTCGACTCGGTTCTGCATCCTCGCGCACAATTGATTGGCCTCGCGGGCGCGCAACGCCTGCCAGAAATATGCGATTGCCAGGGCAATCAGCGCAAGGACCGTGCAGATCGAAAGGATGCTGGCGCGAAACGCCGCCGCTTGCCATTCGGCGAGGACCGCCACCATGGGATGAACGATAGCGACTTGGCCGAACGGTGGATCGAGCGTGCGCACGGCCGCCAAGGCATCCGCGCCGTCCGCGAGGTTGATCCGCAAGACGCCGGCTTTTTCCGCGAAAATCGTCAATGGCTGCGAGGGCCCCAAATAATCGGTGAGCGTGGCGTTAAAGCCGGATAGCGCGGGAGCGGCGGCGACTATATCGCCGGCGGCGCCGGTTACGACCAGCTGCTGCCCGCGCGCCAAGGCTCGGGAAGGCGCCACCCGCGCCAGAGCCGCCGCCGGATCGGTTTTGAGCGAATCCCTAAACGCGCCGTTGAGATTGCCGGTGATGACGCCGGCGGTCAATTCGAGGTCGGTGAAGGCATCCGCTACCGCGCGATCGTACGCCTCGCGCGTCATAACGACTGTGATTGCTACAAGCGCGCCGACAAAGAGCGCCACCGTGGCGGGGACCGCGCGCCGCACCCAAACTTCGCGCCGGGCTAAGCGTAGAATGGCGGGTTGCGTCGTTCTACAGGCAAGTCGCCGCATTGCCCCCGCTCGAACGGGAGCATACGCAGAATCCGCGCGCGCCATGTCAGGCCCCCTCGAAACCGACCGGAGCGATGTGCCGCATCTCTCCGAATCGATTTCATCAGAGTCTCACTTTTTTGTTTTGTCCAGAGATTAATTAAAAATGAACGCAAATTTGATCGCCACGCGGAAGATAGCCGCCACGGGCCGCCGGACAGAGACCGCGGCGAACGTAACGCGCGTGCGTATCTCAAGTCATGCTTCCGCGCTTTGGGGTTGAGCTGTCCCCATGTAGTGTCTCGTCGGTTTGAATTTCCGCAGTGGGTGGAAAGCCGACATTCTTGCCTGATTTCTGCTCGCAGTAGGTGGCTGATTCTATTGAGGCGACTTCGCGGTGCGTAATTCTTGATTTTTGCATCGTGCTCTCTGGGTCAGCAGTGCGGTTGCCCGATCAGAATCCTTGTGCGCGATGTTGGGCTGGTACAGTGCGGCGTCCTTCGTGAATTTCTTCAGCGATAGGCTTCGAACGCCTGTTCCGGCGTCTCTGTGCCGCTCTCGCGTAGCCTCGGCATCCCGTCCGACGCCGAGCGTCAAAAGCGCGGGCCGCGTGCTTGCATAAATCTCATTAAATTAACGATTGTTCATGGATGTGGCATTTGAGTGACGGACAAGCGAAGCGGTTCAGCGTATTTGTCTCCATCGAAGTCATTCGCAAGAGCACTGGGGCGAATCTCGGGGGCAAATATGACAAATCTCAAGCGTCTTTTCTGCATCGTGCCAATGATTTTGGCATCTCGTTGTTTTGCCGAGTCGCTATACCTGACCTCCCCGGTGCCCCGGTCGCGCCCGACGATGATCGATTTCAATTCATTGCGCCGTATTTCCCCGAGTTGAAGACGAAGATCACCGTTTCGGTCAAGCAAAGGGGCGTGGAATAAGGATCTGCCAGCCCCTAGCTGTACCCCTGCGTGTACCTCTGACGCTAAGCCGCCTACGCCTGACGGTAAGAACTTTGCTGACGGTGTCCCTACCTGCACCGATTCAGGTACCCCTACTGGTATTGACGGAATCCCCACTTGTACTCCCCCCGGTTCTCTCCCTCGTGTAGGCTCCGTGCTGATGCGCCTTCCGGTTCCAAGCCAGGCTATCCTACCTGTGTCTCTGCCAGTAGCGGCAATTATGGTCCACCCGTTCTTACGGTCAGCGCGAGTCCGGTCCCGCTCTCTCGCGGATATCTCTACTTTAGAAAGAATACGTTTTTCAGCGACGCCGCTAACGTCAGCATTACCACTGACGGCCTACTTTCAAGCTCCGATTCCTCATCAACCCAACAAATCACAGCGATACTGACAGAGCTTGCTCAGACCGCTGGGACTTTTTTAGGGCCTCATTTAGCGGCACTGCCTCGTCCACCTTGAAAGGAACAAGAGCAGGTTGATCGCCGACAATGCGTGAAAACGATCAATGATCTTGCTTCAAATATGCCTTTCTACAGATCTCGCGATATACTTGGAATTAAACACCAATTTTCCGAATATACGGTTTCAACGGACGACTCGACATATATAAGATTGCGACTTGAGGTCCCGCCAGTTACCTCTGATGAACGAGTACATTTGGGAAATCTTAAACATGGCGAAGTATACGAAGGACTTGTAGCCTTCTACCCCGTTCCAGCTGTAACAACACTGGTCTGTCGCGTCGGAGGAAAAAGAGGAAAACCGATCCCGTTGACGCCACCACAGGTCATAAATCTTTACACGGAGAGTCACCTTGTAGTCCCTCAACGCGATTTTTTCCAATCCGCAGGACACGTACACGTTTAGCTCGGGAATTATCACTGGGCACAAGTACGCAGCCCAGAGCCCTGCAAAGACAATCGTCGATACCGTCACAGCGCCAGTCCGCGCTTTGATGCCATCGGTGACAATCACGACGAACACGCAGGTGCAGACGGTCGGGGGTAAACCAAGTCAGACGACTACATCGACCCAAACACAGACCGCACCGCCTAAGGGACCGTGAAATATTGGCCCGGCTGCTTGAGAAGCTCTCAAGAGGGCCATTTTCGATGAAACAGCAATAATTACAGCGCATTAAACGCTGTGCATTTTTCTTGATTTCTGCACAATGCCGAATGTCCGTTTGGGGTCGGAAGCAGAATACAAACCGACACTGCGGGCGCCCGCTCTAAATGTTTTCGGTCACGAGCACGATCGCGAAACCATCGTGGCCCTTGGCTCCGACGGTTTGGATCGCCGTGGCACAGACGCCGGGCTCGATTGCGAGCATTTCATTGAACCTGCGTATCCCCAAAATATCGGGATCGTGGCTTCCGGCGTCGATCACCCTGCCGTCGCGCACCACATTGTCGACGATGATAAGACTGCCCCGCGACGATAATTTGCGGGCGAATCTGAAATACTCGGGGATGCTTTGCTTGTCGGCGTCGATGAAAATGAGATCGAAAGCGCCGCCGCCCTCGGCGGCGATTTGTGGCAGCGTCTCCAGGGCGCGGCCAACCCGCAGATCCACCATGGCATCCAAGCCCGCGCGCGAAATATTGACCCGCGCGATGTCCGCATATCTGGGGTCGGCCTCGAGCGTGATCAGGCGGCCATCTTCGGGCAGCGCCCTGGCGAGCCAGATGGTGCTATAGCCGCCGAGCGTGCCAATCTCCAGAATTCTCCGCGCGCCTTGGAGGCGGGCCAAGAGGTGTAGGAGCTTGCCTTGGTTTGGCGTAACTTGGATGGCCGGAAGTCCCGCGGCGTCGCTCGCCTCAAGCGCCGCATCCAACGCCGCGTCGGAGGGCACGAGCATGTCCATGATATATTGGTCGACGGCGGTCCAAAGCGCCCCGGTCATGGACGACCTCAAGCTTTGTGGCGGCGATGGTCAAGCAAGCGAGCGTTCGGCGATGTCCTTGACATCGGGAGAGAGTCTGGCCGCGCCAGCGACGTGGCGCAGCGCCGCCTTGGCGAGGGCTCGCCGTTTGGGTTCCATCGTCCGCCAGCTCTTGAAGGCCGAAAGAAGGCGCGCCGCGACCTGCGGGTTTTTGGCGTCGAGGGCGAGGACAATTTTCGCGACGAACTCATAGCCGCTGCCGTCTTCCCTGTTGAACTGGGTCGGATTCATTGCGGCGAAGGAACCGACGAGCGAGCGCATCCGGTTCGGGTTGTTAAATGAGAAAGCCTTGTGTTTCATGAGGGTTTTTACCCGGTCGAGCGTGCCCCTTTCGGGGATCGTCGCCTGCAGGGCAAACCATTTGTCGATGACGAGCGATTCGCCTGCATGGGCGCGGTAGAAGGCATCGAGCGCGGTTTCGCGGTCTTCTCCAGGGATATGCGCGAGCACGCCGAGCGCGGCGATCTCGTCCGTCATGGTGGTGGCGCCTTCGAGCTGACGTGTGGCGAGAAGCGCGCCTTCGATCTTATCACTGACGGCGAGAAGATCGAGCGCGGCATTGCGCAAAGCCCGCCGCCCCGCGGCATGGGCGTCCGGCGAATATGGTCCCTCCGGGGCCAGCCGCGCGTGGGCCGAGAGCAATATTTGCTTGGCGTCTTGTCCGATATCCTTGCGCAAAGCTTCGCGGGCGAGATGGATCGCATCCGGATCGACATCCTCGCCGATCTCGCGGGCGATGTCGGCCTCGCCCGGCAGGGTAATTGCCTGCGAAGTGAATGCCGGATCGGTGCTCTTCTCGATGACTGTGGCGATCGCGGCGACAAACTCCTTGTCCCGATCTGGCACCTCTCCGGCGCGGATGCGTTCGACCGAGCGCAGGAGCAGGCGGGCGGCATAGGTCTGCGCCGCCTGCCAGCGATTGAATCCGTCGCTGTCATGCGAGATAAGTGCAATGAGATCAGCCTCGCTTGCCGCGGCATCGAGCCTGACCGGTGCCGAGAACCCCCTCAGCAGTGAAGCAACCGGGCGGCTCGCCACGTCGCGAAAGACAACCCGCCGCCGCGCGGTCGAAAGCTCGATCAACCCACGGGATAACTCGGCCGCGCTTGCGCCATCTTGGCCGCCTGTGCGCAGTTCGATGTCGCCCCGGCCGGGAGCGACGAGACCGAGTGCGATTGGAATGACAAAGGGCTCCTTCTTCTCCTGGCCGGGAGTTGGCTTGCAGGATTGGGAAAAATCCAGCGTGAAGGTTTTCGCCGCTTCGTCGTAGGACGCCGTGGCTTCGACGAGAGGGGTGCCCGCTTGGTCGTACCAACGCGAAAATTGCGTCAAATCCCGCCCCGACGTTTCGGCGAAACAGGAAATGAACCCCTCGATCGTCGCCGCCATTCCATCGTAACGATCGAAATAGAGATCCATGCCCTTGCGAAAGGCATCGTCCCCGATGAGCACCTTCAGCATGCGGATGATTTCGGCGCCTTTTTCATAGATCGTGGCGGTGTAGAAATTATTGATTTCCATATAAGTGTCCGGCCGGACGTTATGCGCGAGCGGCCCCGCGTCCTCCGGAAATTGCTGGGCGCGCAAGGTGCGCACATCGCCGATGCGGCGCACCGGGGCCGAGCGCATATCGGCCGAAAACGCATGGTCGCGGAAAACGGTCAGGCCTTCCTTGAGGCAGAGCTGAAACCAATCGCGGCAGGTGATCCGGTTGCCGGTCCAATTGTGAAAATATTCATGCGCGATCACCGCCTCGATCTGGGCATAATCGGTGTCCGTCGCGGTCGAAGGCGAAGCAAGAATATATTTGTCGTTAAAGATATTCAGTCCCTTGTTCTCCATCGCTCCCATGTTGAAATCGGACACCGCCACGATATTGAAAACGTCGAGATCGTATTCACGTCCGTAGACCTCTTCGTCCCAGGCCATGGCCCGTTTCAAGGCGTCCATCGCATAGGCAGCGTAAGGTTCCTTGCCATGTTCGACGTGGATGCCGAGCGCGACCTTGCGTCCGGAGCGGGTAATGAAAATGTCGAAAATCGACCCGAGATCGCCGCCAACGAGCGCGAACAGATAGCAGGGCTTTGGAAAAGGATCGTGCCAAACCGCGAAATGACGCGGCGTTCCTTCGATTTTGCCCGAGGCGATCTTGTTTCCGTTCGAGAGCAGGAGAGGCGCCTCGGAAAAGTCCGCCTCCATCCTCACCGTGTAGACGCTCAGCACGTCGGGACGGTCGAGAAAATAGGTGATGCGGCGAAAGCCTTCCGCCTCGCACTGCGTGCAATAAGTGGAGCCGGAGCGGTAGAGACCTATGAGGCGCGTGTTAGCCGCCGCATCGACTTCGGTCTCGATTTCAAGCACGAACGGGCGGTTGGGCGGGACGTTCAACGTGAATCGATCCGGCGTCACAACACCGTTCCACGCCTCGGTCCCGTGCAAATCGAGCTCCCGGCCATCGAGCGTGATCTTCTTCGCGACGAGTCCGTCGCCGTCGAGGACAAGGGCGGCGTTGGCCCGCCCTAACGGATTCGGGCGGATGGCGAGACGGGCCAGGACGCGCGTTGCCGCCGGGTCCAGCTTGACATCGAGATCGACCTTGTCGATCAGATAATCGGGAACCCTATAGTCTTTCAGACGAACGGGTTCGGCGACATCGGTACGCATGAAAACCTCTAGGCGAAATGGAGCGGTGGCGTGCTCGCGCGTGGACGAAAGCCGCGATCATAGGGTCAACACCGGCGGCGCGCAAAGCGGAGATGTCCGGACGCGATGCTCGGACGAATGCCCGCTCTCATCGCCTTTTCGAGGCAGCCGGTCCGCAAGACGGTCGCAACCACAAAGGAAATATAGGAATGGCAGGAACCACCGAAAAGTCTTTACTCGCGATCGCCCTCTTCGGAATAGTGCTTCCCCATGCGGGATTGGCGGATGGACCGGCGCGGCAGGAAATCACCGAGACAATCCAAATCGATGCGCCCCCCACAAAGGTTTGGGCAACAATCGCGGATTTTCACGACATGAGATGGCTTCCCGGCGTCACCAAGACCTCCGGCGAGGGCGGCAACGAACCCGATGCCGCGAAACGTCAGCTCACCCTGGCCGGCGGCGCGACGATCGACGAAAGCCTCTACAAATATGACGCGGGGGCGATGAGCTATTCCTATCGCATCGACAAGGTCGACGTGAAGGTCTTGCCGGTCAACGATTATTCCGCGACCATTACCGTCCTTCCGGCCGAGGGCGGCAAAAGCAAAGTCGAGTGGCGCGGCGTCTTTTACCGGGGCTATCCCAGCAACGATCCGCCCCCCGAATTGAATGACGAGGCGGCGCTGAAGGCTGTCGGCAAAGTGTATCGCGCTGGACTCGAAAGCCTGAAAAAAAAGATCGAGGCGGCGAAATGAAATTTGCGGGGGCAACCGTTTGCCTTGCTTGCGTGTGGGCGGCCATTCCCGGCTGTGCTCCGGCCAGCGCGGCCGAGGCCTTCATTACCGATCAAACCGGCGACGAGGTCAGCGTGCTCGATCTCGGATTAATGCAGATCGTGGCGCGGATTCCGGTTTTGGGCAAGCCCGCCGGGATCGCCATGGCCCGCGATGGGCGCGCCGCCTATGTCACGAGCACGGAAGGCAAATATGTCTCGGTGATCGACACCGCGTCGCGCAAGGTCGTCGCGAAGATTGCGATTCCCAATACGCCGCTCGGCATCGCAGCCGATCCGGCGGGCCGCTTTATCTACGTCGCCGGGTTCTATCAGCCGCGCCTCTATAAGATCGATCTCGCGACCGGCGCCATCGCCGCCACCGTCGAGGTCGGCGCGGCGCCGTCCGGAGTGGCTGTGGCGCCCGATGGCGCGCTGATGGTGTCGGCGGATCGCGACGACAATCAAATCTCGATCATCGACGCGAAAACGTTTGCCCGCAAATGCATAGTCAAGGTTGGCGTGCATCCGTTTGGCGTCACCATCGATCCGCAAGGCGCGCGCCTATACCGCGCATCGAAGGCAACGACGTGTGTCCGTCATCGATCTCGCGGGTGGAACGCTCCTCGGCAGCGTGGCGGTCGGCAAGCGGCCTTATGCCGTCGCGCTGGCGAAAGGACGCGGTTTTTCGACCGACCAATATGGCGGAACGGTTTCGGTCTTCGATCTTGCGGCGCTCCAGCCGGTGAAGCGGATTTCCGCTGGCGACTACCCGGAGGGGATAAACACCAGCGCCGATGGCAACAGTGTCTAATGTCGTCAATTGGTTCTCGAACCGAAGTTTGGGCGATCGATGCCCGGACGCTCAAAGTGACCGCGAAAATGCGGCCGGCGATGGCCCCCGCGCCTTCGGAACTTTTTTGCGCGAAACGCCGCGAGTTTTTCGAAGGTCCTTTTGGCGTTGAACGCGTATCAACGAGGCGAAAAGCGCGGTGGGTATCAGGGCTGGAAACTGCCGCGGGCGGAATCGATAAGACCACGGCTCGTGATCACGATCCAGCCGCGGCCACGTCTTTCGATCGATTTCACCAAGCCGGCACCGGGAATGATCTCTCCCGGCGCGACCTCGATCGAGCCGCGCGGACTCTCGACGAGAGCGATCCCGTTGTAAACATCGCGGACAACCCAATTCGTGATCAATTGCGGCGTGCTCGCGGCCGATGCAAGGCTTCCGAGCGGGCGGGGAACTCCCGGGGCGGTGGGATTTTTGGACGGATCGAACGCGTCGCCGCGGCCGCCTATTTTTCTTTGTCCATGCGCGTTTTCAAGCGGCGGCTTTGCCTGCGCAACGGCAGGTTGCGCCGGTTTCGCGGCGGCCGCCGTTCCTGGTGCCGGGGCGGCGCCAAGTGATGCGGTCGCGAGTGGCGCCGCGATCTGGTGTTCAATGCGATCGAGCCGCTCGATAACTTGGGAAAGCTTCGCCTCGGGCTCGCGCTGCATGTTCTCGACCTTACCCGCAAGCTCGGCGATCGAGGCGCCGGTTTCAGCCTTCACCGCATCGAGACGCGTCTGCAGACCTTCAATCGCAGTGGCATCCTTCCCGGATTGGCTCTGCGCGGCGCGCAAAGCCTCGACGTTGGCTTTGAGAGCCCGAATGTCCTCGGCCATTTCTTGCGCCGCGCGGAGCATCTCTGTACGCGCCACGCTCTCTTGCGTCGCGACAGACGGGGCGGGCGGCGGCTTAATGACGTAAAACGGCGACTGACCACTGGAAAAATACGACCCCGCCGCCCATGCAAAACCAAAAAGACAGGCTGCCAGGGCCGCGCGCGAACCATAGGCGAAGAGCTGTTTGAAACGCGATGGCGCCTTTAGCGGAGCGGCGGCAAAGTGTTCCGTTCTGCTCGGTCGAATTTGTACTGCTCCAGGCGGCGTAATTTCCTTGGGGGGGGAGGATGAAAGCGGGATGGCCGAGTCGAGGACACTCGATTCTGAAGCAGGAATTGCAGATGGCACAGCTTCGCCTTGTGCCAGCAGGACGACGACTTTGGGTATCGTGTCTCCCATAATCGTTCTAGCGAAGCTTTGGCTAATGTCGGCTTTTTTGGCAATCTCGCTAATGACCTCGGTGCCTAGCGTCTGCTCCACCTCTTCTCCCGAAAGGGGCACAACCTCGGTTCCTCCTGACCAGGAAGCGACCTCGGTGGTGAAACCGGCGGCCTTGAACTTATCAAGGAAGCCGCCCATACCGCCCAGCTGTCCAGAGATTAGGGCGAGAATCTCGTGAACAAGCGGGCTGGCCTTGGGCCCGAGAGAGTATCGCGATTCGATTTCCTGAATGAGCTGGTCAAAGGCCGCCATCTTACCTCGTCTCCTTTTCGAAAAAAGCGCCGCCAGCGGCGCCAAATAGCCAAGAACGTCGCGCGCGCGTTTTTGTTCGCAATGCCCGTCTCAGTTTCTTCGCGTGGATATTCTTCTTCGCGTGGATATTCCATCCATGTTCTATTGAGCCATCCAAAAATAGCATTTTCGTGTCGTCACCCCGCAAGGGCTAGCCGTTACTAATGGCTTACGGATCACAGGACGCGCGAAGCGATTCGGCGGCGCGACCATGGCGAGGAGACGCTTGCGGAGATTGGCCGGAGCTACCCGGAGCTACAATGTTAGCGGCTGGACGATTTCGAGGTTATCGACGGTGCCAGCATGGCGCCAGACCGAACTGGCTTGAAATCGTGAAGATACAGACTCGCAGCATGCCTTATTCTACCCCGGTCGCGGCGCAGGCTGCACGTCGGAGGCGGTATAGGGCGAAGGAGCGAAAACGGTATGTCTGACGGGCTTGTGGAAGACGAGTTTACCAACCGGCCCGATGACGACGAGCTGGCGTTTTTGCATTACGAGAAATTGTTTAGAATTCCCCTCGAAAATGAGCTACTTCAACTCCACGAGGAAACCAGAGACGGATACTGGAACTCTTACAATCATTTCATGCAGACTTATATTAATAACGTGTTGGCCACTGTCACTGCTCTAAACTTAGAAATACTTGAATATTTGATAAATAACCCTGCGGCTGCTCACGAAGATAAGAATTTTAAGCAAATTAAATACGATATAGACGCGACTATTACGAAAATCAAAGTGCGGCATGCTCAGATTACAAGAAAGGCTTCCGTGCGACTGGAGGGAGGCGCACGCGAGAAAATCCGAGAGCTTATCAACAAGATTAAGCTCACCATCGAAGCCATCGAGATACCGCTGCCGCGCAAAGAAGCCCTGATGAGCAGGCTCAATGCTTTTGCCGCCGAGGTGGACAAAGACCGCACGCGGGTCGAGGCGTTCGGCGCGCTGATGATCGAGGCGGCTGGGGTGGCCAGGAAGGTTGAACGTAAGCTCCGCCCCATCCGCAAATGGATTGATTCCATCGCCAACGTCATGCACGAGGCCCGCGCGGCTGAGGACGCCCGCCCTCGCCTGTCCGCACCGGACAAACGCATTGAGGCGCCGGCGAAACAGATTGCGCCGCCGTCTGGCGAGCTGTGGGCACCGCCGAAACCGCCAAATGCTGCCATTTTAGACGACGATATTCCGTTTTAGCTCCGTGACAGTAGAGTCAAATAACTTCTTCCGGAACGTCGAGAAACATCCTGACCGGTTCTACATCATTCATTATTCATCGCAGAGCCTTTACGACGAAGGCGTTGACGGGTTTTCCCCGCGCATCACCTCGATCGTGGTGATGCACTACGCCACGCGCCAGACGGCGAGCTTTGCCCTTCATGCCGTCGCTGAGTCGTTGGATATCCCCAAAGACCAAGTGGAAAGTCACTACGGTGCCATTGAAAGCGTACTGCTGGAGCGGTTCTTCGGCTTCCTGCGCGACCGGCGCGAGAAGTATTGGGTTCACTGGAATATGCGAAACCTGACGTTCGGTTTCGAGCATCTTGAGCACCGATACCGTTTGCTCTGCAAAGCCGAACCCCCAAGCGTTCCTGTCGAAGTCCGACTGAATCTCAACGACATATTGAGGCAGCGCTACGGCTCAGGCTATGTCAGCGACCCCAAGATGAAAAACCTTATGCTCCTGAATGGAGAAATCGATAGGCGGTTCCTGGAAGGGCATCAGGAGGCGGAAGCCTTCGTGAAAAAGGAATTCATCCGCATGCACAGCTCGACCATCTGCAAGGTCGAGTTCTTCCGCCATGTCATCAGCCTTGCGATAGAGGGAAAGCTGCGCACCGCCGGAACGGGCTTCTTCGTTCGCATTGACCGACTACTGGAGGGCCGCGCCGCAAGAGTCATCGCCTTCGTCAGTGCTATCGCTGGCGTAATTATCGCGGTGTATCAAGTGATTTTGTGGATCCACGGCAAATAGTAGCGATCCATGACGGGGGGCAGTTTGTTTCGCGAGCGCGTTCCATAAGCCGCTTACGCGAGTCTGCGCTGGTGGCTCCGTTTCAAAACCGGGCGCATTCCGAAACTCACCCCAACCGGACTCTTCGCGGCCCGGCCCTTGACCATTAGGCCGCGCCATGCGCCGCGGACTTGCGCACATAAAAAGCCGCGCCGAGATTCAATACACCGAGAGCGGCGAGGAGCACCGGCTCGGTCACACCGACACTCCGGCTTTGCAGCACGGCGGTCCCGAGCGCCCCCAAAACCATGAAAGCCGAGTTCAAAATATTCACGCCGCCGACAATCCTGGCGCGCCGGTCCTTGGGAGCATCCGCCTGAATCGCGGTAAACAAGGGCACCACGAAAAGGGCGCCGGCGCAGGCGAGACCCGCGACATCGCAGGCGATGCGGATTCCGGCAACTGACGAGAAGAATTCGGCAAGTCCCACTTCCGCCGTCGCCACCGGCAGAATAAACGTCGCGGCGCCGAGGTCGATCAGAAAAGCCGCCATGCCGAGCGCGGCGAAAGGGACAGGCTTTAGGTAAATCCGCCCGCGGGCAATCACCGCCGCGGCAAGCGAGCCGGTTCCGATGCCGAACGCGAACAGCGCGCTCACCGCTGTCTCGACCTCGATGCCGCCGCCGGTCTTGTTGCGGACGACCACCGGCACCAGCGAGAGGGCCACCGCGCCGCTCATCCAAAACCAGGAGACACCCATGGTCCTTGACCAAAGGGTTCGATCTTGCGCCACGTCGCGAACGAGCGCGCACGTCGACGCGAAGACATTGACGTTCGCGCGTAGACCGGGCGCCGCCCGCCCTGCCGCGGGGATAAAGAGACTGGCGGCGAAACAGGCGATGGCAATGGCAATAAGCTGGAGGACGGTGCCTCCCGGCGTGCGCCCCGTGACGGACAGGCCGCCCGCGATCAGGCCAAAAAAAATGGCAATGAAGGTTGCCGCCTCGACGAGGGCGTTGCCGGCCAGAAGTTCCTCTTTCGCCAGAAGGTCGGGAAGGATGCCATATTTGACCGGACCGAACAAAGCCGAAATGACGCCAAGCCCAAACAGCGCCGTATAAAGCAGCGGCAACGAGGTGAGAGTGAGCCCCAAGGCCGCGACAGCCTGGACCAATATTTCCGCGAATTTGAGACGCCGCGCGAGCCACGCCTTGTCCCGCGCATCCGCCATTTCGCCGCCAAGCCCGGAGAGAAGCAGCGATGGAGCCATGAAAGTGCCAACCGCGAGCGTGATCAACGGGCCGGCCTCGGTTTCGCCGAGCCGGAACAGGATCAGCATGGCGAGCATGTTACGCACGAAATTATCGTTGAAGACGGAAAAAAACTGGCACCAGAACAAACCCGCGAAGCGGCGTGCCCGTAGCAAGGAGGCGAGCATGGCAAAGGGCGGGAGCGAAGCAGCGTGATCTTCGCTCATGTGCGCAACGGCTCGGCGTGGCCGACGATTCTGACGATGCCAGTGAAAGCGGCACGCATTTTGCGGTCGAGTTCATCGACATGTTCATGCACTTCGTCGACGCTGAGGTAAGGGCTGACCCGGCAATGGTAGTTGACGACCAAACCATCCGGCGTTGTCCTCACCCGGACGCTGTGCACATCGCGAATTGGCCCCGTTCCGGATACTATTTTCGCGAGGGCATAGGCGATTTCCGCGCGTGTCGCCGGCGGCGCATCCTGACCTCGCAATTGGCGAGGCTCCAACGGCTCGATGTGGGTCTCGACTTCAATGCCGGGGCCGAGTTCGCGGCCGATCTCGCTCTCCAGTCCGGAGACAATCTCATGCGCGTTGCCATGCGTCATGCGGCCATCGAGTTCGACGTCGAAACTGATCGCAGTCCGTCCCTCGATTTCCTGGATGGTCACGTGATGAACCGGAACGCGGCGTTTGGCCGCGATCAGAAGAACGCGTTCGAGCATCGTCTCGTCGTCGAGGGCGATCGGCTGCGCCGCGACCGTGACGACGACTTCGGGATGCTCGGCGGCGATCGCGGCCGCGACATTCGCCTCGATCGCGGCGGCTTTTTCAAGCGGTAAGGTCCGCGACACGGTGAACGCAATGTCGCCGAACACCTCGGCTCCGGCCGGACGCAGCCGGAGCGTCTCGACCTTGACGACGCCCGGAACGGACTGCGCGATCGATCTGATTTGCGAGGCAAGGCCCTTCGGCGCCGCGTCAACGAGCGTATTGACGGTGCGCCGGCCGATCTGAAAGCCAGCCACCGCGATGAAAAGTGCAAGCCCCAAGGCCGCCAGGGCGTCGCCTTGCGGATAGCCGTAACGCGCCGCGGCGATCCCGCAGAGCGCCAGGGCGGAGCTGACGATATCGCTCGAAAAATGCAACGCGTCGGCGGCGAGCGCGTCGCTTTTCGTCGTCGCGGCGATCCGCTTCAGCGAACGCCAACGCACCAAATCCACGATGATCGAGGCAATCAAAACACCGAAGGCGAAGGAATTGGCCTCGATTTTTGTAGCGTGTCCAAAAAGCCGTGTGGTCGCTTCGATCAATATATAGACGGCGAGCGCGAACAGGAACCCGGTTTCGACCAAGGCGGCCAATGCCTCGACCTTGGCATGGCCGAATTGATGCTCCTCGTCGGCGGGCTTGTTCGCGATCCGTATCGCGAAGTAGGTGAGGGCGGTGGCTGCCACATCGGCGAGATTATGGCCAGCCTCGGAGAGGACCGCAAGCGAGCCCGAGGCAAGCCCGGCGGCGAATTTTGCCGCCGTCATCAGCGCGCTCACCGCGATCGAGGCAAGCGCTGCCCGCTCCTTCAGCCGGTTGGCCCCGTTCATCGACGCTTCCCGCTCCGCGGCCACGGAAGTCCCAGTCATCGGATCTTTAACTCAAGCAAATGTTAGGAGGCGGCGCGGCATGGCCACGTGCCAATGCTATATATCATGGCAAACGAATGTGGCGTTTGGTTGCCCGGCGCCGGCTGGGAGCACCGGCACGGGGCTAAGAGGAGGAAGATCATGGAATATCTGCATACCATGGTCCGCGTCGCGGATCTTAAGCAATCGCTCGAATTCTATGTCAATAAGCTCGGGCTCGTCGAAACGCGGCGGACCGAGAACGAAACCGGCCGTTACACCTTGGTATTTCTCGCCGCGCCGGGAGACGTGGACCGCGCGACCAAATTCAAGCCGCCGCTCGTCGAACTGACCCATAATTGGGACAAGGAAATCTATACTGGTGGCCGCAACTTCGGTCATCTGGCTTTCGCCGTCGAGGATATCTACGCAATATGCGACAGGCTCATGAAGGCCGGCGTCACCATCAACCGGCCGCCGCGCGACGGAGCAATGGCTTTTATCCGGTCGCCGGACAATATTTCGATCGAGCTTCTGCAACAGGGCGCGCCCTTGCCGAAGCTCGAGCCCTGGGCGTCGATGCCCGACACCGGGGTTTGGTAGGGCTCCGCCTCCATGCAGCCTGGCGATCTCGCGAGGATCGCGCCGTGCTCCGCCTGCGCTTATTTCCTCGATGCCGATGGCACGCTCCTCGACATGATGCCGCGCCCCGAGGATGTTGTCGCGGATGAAACATTGCGGAGGCTGCTCGCAGAGCTTGCCGGGGCCGCGCGTGGCGCGCTCGCCCTTGTCAGCGGGTGCACGATCGAAGACATCGATCGTATTATCGCGCCGCCCAAACTGGTATTGCGAGCGATGCACACTATCGCCTGCCCGATCCGGCGCGCGCGGGTCGGAGCTCCACCGGCTTTTGCCGGGCGGTTGAATTCCCGCGATCGCGCAATTGCCCCGCTTTTGCCGGCGTTCGCTATCTTGGCAAGTTCAGCAGGCCACGTGCGCTCTTCCCTGGATTCTGCTAAGCGTCTACCTTGCTCAACGGACCGCGGAGTAACAGGCTTCAGCCATGACCCCCAGAGATAAAGCGATCATACGTTACCTCAAAAGCCGCCAAGGCATCATCGGCATTAGTCTCGGCTTGACGGTTGGCGGCATCGCTTTCATTATTCTAACGGGCCGCTGGGAGCTCAGCTTTTTCGTTATCGCCGCAATTTTGCCTTGGGTCGAGCATTGGCTCCGGCGCAACAAAAAATGACCCGCGCACCAACCGAGCCAGCGATAAATTGGCGGTTCCTTATTCCGCCA
>DATBYR010000109.1:0-3487 GCA_036513565.1 Methylocella sp.
GCTGGTTCGAGCACGTTGACCGGCGCTTCGGCAAGGAGAGGAAATGCGCTCGTCCCGGTGATCGAGAGGGCGCGATGCGCGATGGCCGCGCGCCGCGCCGCCGCCGCAGCAGAGATCTCCCTTTGCGGCACGCCCGCGCGAAGACTCTCGATCATGCCGTCTTGCGCCTCGATAGTGTGCAACAAGCTCCATGCGCGCGCGCAAAGTTCGTCCGTCAACGCCTCGAAGCTTCCGGCGCCGGCCGCTGGATCGGCGACTTTCGCAAGCTTCGCCTCATGGATCAAAATCAGCTGCGTGTTGCGCGCGATGCGCCGCGCGAAATCGTCTGGCAGGCCGAGCGCAAGAGTGAAGGGCAAGACGGTGACCGCATCCGCGCCGCCCACGCCTGCGCAAAAGACTCCCATCGTCGTGCGCAAGATATTTACCCACGGATCATATTTCGTCATCATCCGGAACGCGGTCTCGGCGTGGACCCGCATGGGTTTTGGCGTGAGGCCGCAGGTGCTCTCGATGCGCGCCCAGAGAAGCCGCAAGGCGCGGAATTTGGCGAGAGACAAAAATTCATCGGCGTCGGCGGCGAGAAGAAACGCGATCTCGCTCCGCGCATCTTCAAGCGATAGACCATCGGCTTCAAGCAGCCGGAGATATTCGACTCCCGTGGCGATCACGCATCCAAGCTCTTGTGCTTCCCCCGCGCCTGCTTCGTGATAAGGCCGCCCATCGGCGAGAAAGAGATGCCCGGCAAAGCCCGCGCCGCGCAAGAGCTTGTGCATCTCCGCTACGCCGCGCCCGGGGGGCAAAACGCCCGACCGCGCGAGATGCCCAACCGGATCATGGCCGAAATCAACATCGAGCGAAGCCGAAGCCAAACTCCGCCTTCTGGCGAGTGCGGCGAAAGGAGGCGCGAGGTCGAGTGCCCGCGCGCCCGCATCGAGGCGAAGCGATATGAGATCGAGGTCGATCCCGGCCAGCGCGGCATCGATATCGCGCTCGCCGTCGATCCGAACGCCAAAGCCCCGCGCGGAATGCGCTTGCGAAACGGTGAGGGTCAGCGCATCGGAGGCCCCAATGAGGTCCGCGCGGGCCATTTGATTCGCTATCTCGGGCTCGGGATGATCCATCCGTTGCGAAATTTTCCAGGGGCCATGATGTTGGCGGAGCGCGCGCGCACTTTCATTTGTGGGGCGTTGATAAAGCGGCGCGATCTTTAGTCCTTCGAATGTCGTCGAGACAAGTGATTCAAAAGGCCGGCCGTCGAGCACGCGTTCGACGAGCGTTCGCCATTCCGCCTCGCTCGCGGGCGGGAAAGTGTCAGAAAAGCCAGCCATGGCGGTATTTGTTCACACACAATTTCTCTTCACGGCCAGGAATTCGCTCACGGCTCGCATATATGCACGCTGCGTGTTCGGATTTCCGATCTGCGCCGTGAAGAATTCAAGGAAGCGGTAGGAGGCGCGCTCGCCGGCGGCGGCGACGAGGGCAGGGGCGCGGTCGGCGGTGATGGGGACAAGCTGGTTCATGGTGGGGGCTGCTCAGTTGGATTTGTCTGATGAGCAACCCACTGTACGTTCACGCCGACGATCGCATCGATATGCTCTTGAGAGATTTCGTCGAGCTTCTTGGATTCCACCGATTCGCTCTTCGCATTTTCGAAATTAAGTCGGTAAAGCAGCCCGTAAAGCTTTGCATATGTCGCCTTGAATCGAACCCAGTCCCAACGAAAATCGAAGAAAGCTTCCCCGGCGTTCACAACAGTCACGAGAGCGCTGAGAACAAGGGCTGCTACAGAAAGAGTCTCCTTATAAGATTTGAAAATTTCGAATCCCTGTGCGCCGATCAAAACTGTTGTCGCCGCGCCGAACGCCGCCGCCACGATACGAAGCCAAAATGCGGCGCTCCGCCGCTGTTCGGCGAGATCGCCGAATTCTAGAATGTCTGCCGCGATTGCGTTCCGCAAATTCACCTCGGGCGACTCCTCCTTATTGAAGGCTCTGAGCTCGTCATACCTCGTGTCGTTTTTGATCGCGTTCGACATTGTCGTAATTCCCTAACTATATGATAAAGGATATTATCACATATAAGAGCTTGTGCGTGATTGCTGCCCGCGTTGCTTTTCGTGAAAGGCTCACCTTTGCAAGATGGCACGGCCTTAGAACTTGCCGCCCCGATCCATGCACGTCATGTCTTGCGTCCCAGCATGGGCACGCCTAGCGCACGTCCCCGCGCCACGCAAAGCCTCATCGACCGAGGCAAGCGGCACGCCACGGCGCCGCGCCAATCCGGTGGGCCGCTTAGATGATTTTTTCAATACGCCGGTCGGGAATAAACCAAATGAGCGCAATAGCAATATAGAGCGCGATCGCGAGCCACGGCTGAACGAAGGCAAGTCCAATCGCCAATACGTAGATCGAGAGGGAAAGCTTGGCTTTCAAATCGCTTCCGACGGCGCGCGCCAAGGTCGAATCCGCGCCGTTGCATGCGATCAGCATCCGCTCCAACAAAAGATAGCCGATCGCGGCCATCGCAAGAACAAATCCATAGGCCGCGGTCGGCAGCGCCGCGAAACCGGTCTCGTCCATCCAACGGATCACAAACGGCACCAGGGAAAGCCAAAACAACAAGAACATGTTTGCCCATAGCGACCGTCCATCGACCCGCTCGCTGACCTGCAGCATGTGGTGGTGGTTGTTCCAAAAGATGGCAACATTGGTGTAGCTCAGGGCATAGGTGATGAACACCGGCAGGGTTGATGCGAGCGCGGCAAAGTCAGCGCTAGACGGCGCCTTCATCTCCAACACCATAATGGTGATGATGACGGCAATCACCCCATCGGTGAAGGCTTCTAGCCGGCCTTTGTGCATTACACACCTTCCGCATTCAATCGAGCGTCTCGCGATAGAACCAAACCGCGATCGTGATGGCCGCCACGGCGAAGAGTGCGATCGGCCAGAGTTCGGGGAGGATTTCCGGCAGGCGATTGCCCTTGAGCAGCAGGCCGCGCACGACCCGCATCGCGTGCGTTGCGGGGATGATTTCGCCGGCCCATTGCGCCCAGACCGGCATGCCCTTGAACGGGAACATGAACCCCGAAAGCAGAAGCGACGGCAGAAGGGTAAACATTGCAAACTGGATTGCCTGCATCTGGTTTGCCGCCACCGTCGAAAACGTGATCCCAAGCGCCAGATTGCTGGCGATGAACAGGCCCAAAGCGACAAGGAGCAACGCCACCGAGCCCCGAATTGGCAATTGGAAGAACAGGACGGAGACGGTGAGGATGAGCACCACCTGGATGTAGCCAACGAAGACATACGGCACAATCTTGGCGAGCATGACCTCGATTGGACGTACCGGCATGGCGAGCAGGTTCTCCATCGTGCCGCGTTCGCGCTCACGCGTGATCGAGAGCGCCGTAACCAACAGCGTCGATATCAGCAAAACAACGCAGATTAGCCCCGGCACGATGTTGAGCACCGTCAGTTGCTCTGGG
>DATBYR010000110.1:0-7535 GCA_036513565.1 Methylocella sp.
GCGCACTTATGTCCGCAAGGTCGAGGAGGCGATCGCCGCGGGCGACCCAGGCGCGGCGGCGGCGGCGCTGCGTGCCGCCCAGCCATTGGTCATGCGCGCGGCACAAAAGGGAATCGTGCATGCCAAAGCGGGCGCGCGAAAAGTCTCGCGGCTCAGCCGGCGGGTGAATGCGTTAAGCAAATAAAAGTGAGCAATATCGCTCATTTATTTTCCATGCGAACCAATGGCTTGTCCTTAAAGCCGCGCGACAGGCTCCCGCCGGGCCAGCTTTTACACAGCGGCCACGGTGCACCCCGGAATTTTTTGCAACCTGCCCAGTGGCGGGAAAACTTTTTTCGCGCCCGTTTAGCGCGCGCGATGGACAATCGCGAAATCAGGCGGTTACAAGTCCCACCGGATCATGCGCGTTTGTATCTGGGAAGGGATAATGTCACTTATCAATTAAACGGCGCTTGCGGATTCATTAAACGGCGCTTGCGGACCGGCTCGCCTATGCTAATGTCTTCTCCCCGTCTGGAGCTGGTTTGCTCCGGAGTTCGCTACGAACCTCTAGGAGCTTTCCGCATAGTTCGTGCGTTTGGCGTGTAAAGGCGCAGTTGTGGTGCTGTGTAAAATTTAGATAAGCACGGTTCTGCAATGCGTCGAAAGGACATATACTCTGGCGAGACTTTCCGCATGACGTCGGTTTGGTGGTCTCGACAGTGCCGGTGCGGAATTTGAGGCTTTCTTTTGGTTTGGCCTAAAGAAGCTCCGCGGGTTCAAATGCGGAGCTAAGGGAGAGTTACGACCGTGATGGCTTTTGTTCAATATCCGCAAGTTCAGCTTCCGCACGCGGCCGGAAGGGCCCTGGCCGAGCGCCTTCGAAAGGCTTATTTGGCTTCAGCGCGGCGTCGCCGGCGCGCGCGCGATTAGTCTTCGCGGCCATCCCGTTTTCACGCTCATCATCACATCTTTTTTGGCGCCGGCATTTGCATGGCTGCCGTTGCTTTGCCCGGATTCTCGAGGGAGAAGAGCGATGCCGGATTTGCGCAGACAAATTTCCGATCCAAGGGACCTTAGCGAAACGGCGTCCTCGCGCGGCGGCGCTGGCAAGGACGAAGCCTGGATGCGAATCCGCCGCCGGCTGCGCGCGGAACTCGGGGAAGAAGTTTTCTCATCCTGGTTCGGGTGCCTCGAACTCGATGCGCTTTCGGACCAGGACGTCTACCTGTCGGTACCCACAAAATTTTTGAAGAGCTGGATTCAGTCGCACTACGTGGACAGGATTCTTCCGACGTTGGCCAGCGAATTTCCCGCGATTAAGCGTGTGTCGATCAATGTTCGTTCCTCGACACGGCCAGCTACCACCTGCGCGACTGGCAGCCTCCCCGATCTCGCTGTCGGCGCCGGCACGGATTCAGCAAGGGGCCGGACCATGACGTCATATGCCGCCCTGCCGATTGGGCCTTCCGGCGCGACAACGTCATCCTCGAATAGACCGGCTTTAGCGGAGTCGTTCGAGGCCGACGGGCTCACTGGTTCGCCATTGGACCGGCGCTTAATTTTCGCGAATTTCCTCGTCGGTGGGTCCAATCAGCTAGCGCACTCGGAGGCGCAGAGGATCGCCGGCGCGGGCCCGGCGGACGAGCTCGTATACAATCCACTCTATCTCCATGCCTCGGTCGGATTGGGGAAGACCCATCTTCTCCAAGCCATCGCGCATGCCGCCACCGGGGCCCAGCGGCGGGTCATCTATCTCACCGCGGAGCGATTCATGTATGGTTTCGTCGCCGCACTCAAGGCGCAGACAGCGATCGCTTTTAAGGAACGTCTTCGGGTGATAGATGTCCTCGTTATCGACGACATTCAATTTCTTCAGGGCAAGTCGATCCAGCAGGAGTTCTGTCATACGCTAAATGCCTTGATCGATTCCCGCCGGCAGATCGTGATCGCGGCCGATCGGCCGCCGGGCGATCTCGAGAATCTCGAAGAAAGAGTCCGGTCGCGTTTGGCCGGCGGCCTTTGCATCGAAATCGGCGGGCTCGACGAAGCGCTGCGGGTCAAAATTCTCGAAGCACGCATAGCCGCCGCAAGACAAGTGCATCAAGCTTTCGAGGTTCCAGCCACGGTCGTCGCCTATGTCGCGAGCGTCATCCGGACGAACGGCCGCGATCTCGATGGCGCCGTCAACCGGCTGCTCGCGCATGCGTCATTGAATGGCGCGCCGCTTTCGCTGGAAACCGCCGAGCTCGCCATTCGCGATCTGGTGCGGACTCCGGACCCGAAAAAGGTCAAGATCGAGGACATCCAGAAACTGGTCGCGAGCCATTTCAATGTGAGCCGCGCCGATATTCTGTCCGCGCGGCGAACCGCGAGCGTGGTACGCCCGCGCCAGATCGCCATGTATCTGTCCAAGCTCTTGACGCCACGCTCGCTACCAGAAATTGGCCGGCGGTTCGGCGGCCGGGACCACACGACTGTCCTTCATGCGGTGCGAAAGATCACTGGTCTCGTGACCGCGGACGGAACATTGTCGGAGGAAATCGAGCTCTTGAAGCGTATGCTTTTGGAGTGAGCCTGTCCTGACATGGTCCGGCGGGCCGCGAGACCGGATAGGCTCGGCCATGGAGCAAGCGGCGATTCGCATTATCGGCGTCGATCCTGGCCTGCGGAAGATGGGCTGGGGCATCGTCGAAGTTTTGGGCTCGAGGCTCGCCTATGTGGCGAGCGGCAGTGTTCATTCCAATGCTCAAATGCCGCTCGCAACACGCCTCCGCGAGCTGCACGACGGTCTGGCCGGCGTCATTTTCGAATATGCGCCCATGGAAGCGGCGGTCGAGGAAACGTTTGTCAATCGCGACCCGCAATCGGCCCTAAAACTCGGGCAGGCGCGGGGAATTGCTCTTGTCGTGCCCGCTCTCGCGGGCCTTCCGGTTGCGGAATACGCCGCCAATCTCATCAAGAAAACCGTGACTGGCACCGGCCATGCCCAAAAACCGCAGATCGCGATGATGGTGAAAACCCTTCTGCCCGGAAGCGATGCGCAAGGCGCGGATGCGGCCGATGCTCTTGCCGCGGCGATTACCCATGCGCGGGTCCGGCTCTTGGCGCGCAATCCGGAACCCGCCGCTGGGCCTTAGCGACAAATGCAAACCGGGACGAACGGGTCACCCTAGAAACGGCAGTTGACTGGTTTGAATTTGGCGAGAATCGTTGCACTATCAGGGGCATGAAGCACGATCATTCGGGTCCCTCCCCCTGCGGGGGAACAACCGCCGGTTGAAGACAAAGACCCGCCGCGAGGCATGAGCCTCGACAGTTTCGCAGGTCCGGTGCATGCCGAATGGGATACCGAGGGGGCGCTCACGCCGCTCGGGCAGTTGCCGTTCTTCATCGATTTTCTGAAAGCGGCCGGCCTGTTCGATGCTTTCGTGGCGGATTGCCCGCGTTACCCCAGCCCGAGCGCGCCAAGGAAACGCGATGCGCCACGTTTTCCGCCGCTGGCGGAGCGGGGAGCCTTGACGCGCGGTCTTGCGGTAACCAATCCACCCATCAGAGTCTGATCAACCGTCGTCTCGAAACCTCCGTCTCCTGCCATCCGCAGCCCATACTGCTGCCGCTGCTGCTACAGAACGAACGCTTACGGTCAACGTACTTGACCACGAACATGAGAATTAAAACATGGTTATAAAGCAGTTCATGAATATGGGAAACGTCCAAGCGGCGTATTTGAGCGAAGGTTTCTTAAACACCGAAGCGTTAACGCCGCCTTGTTGTTTGATCATGAAGCGCATGTGACCGCGTGAGGAGATCGCTTAGATCAGACTCATCCTGTGACGGGTTGGCTGCATGCAGTCGAACTAATTGTACTCGTCCGGCGAAGGCGGGACTGGCAAAACAGGCACGCCCTCCTCGATCAAGGCACGCGCGTCGCCGATACTCGCCAGGCCATGGATCGGGCGTTCGGGGACGAGGCCGTTGTGAATCTTGCGCGCTTCCTCGGCAAAGCGCGAGCCGACATCGTCCGCCTCCGAAAAAATGCGTCTACGAAAAGCGTCGATCGTTGCCCGCGATTTCAGGTCGTGCCGATCGACAAGCGCGAGTTTGGTTTGCGAATGAGCTTGCGCCGGAGGTTTGGCGCGCTCCACCTCGCCCCGGCTCGCGATCGCCGGCGCCATGATCGCTTTTGTCACCTCCATCGTCCCGCATAGCGGGCAAAGGACGAGGCCAGACTTGACCTGTGTGTCGAAAGCCTCGCTGCTCTGGAACCAGCTCTGGAATTCATGACCGCGCGCGCAAAGCAAGGCGAATTTGATCATTGCGCGGATCCGGCCACAAGCCAGTCGAGTTTTCCATCGCGGTCAAGTTCGTGCAACTCGTCGCAGTCGCCGACATGAATGTCGCCGAAAAAGATTTGCGGAACGCTCATGCGGCCATGCGCCCTTGCCGTCATGTCCCTGCGCGTCCGCGGGTCGCCATCCACCGCGATCTCGGTGAAAGCGAGATTCTTCTTGCGCAACAAGTCCTTGGCCCGGCGGCAATAGGGGCAGGCGGCGGTCGTATAAACGGTGATTTGCGGCATCGCGGCACCCTTTCACGAAATCTTTATATGGGAGACACGGCCGAAGCCACAACCGGCGTCATACCTGGCGGAAGGGGCGCGGCAAGCGCCGCGTCAGCCTCACGCTGCTTCCTGGGTAACTCAGGAATTTCCGCTTCTCAAACGTCGACAATGGGAAATCAGAACATATATCTGGTGGGCCACGCAACGCCGCTGCGCCGATAGCGCGGCGGAGACGGAGCGGCGAGTGGAGACGAGAGGAGCTAGCAAACAGATGAGTGCCGACACCGGAATGCCCTATCAATCGTGCTCGATGCGCCAATTCGGTGGAGTGCCTTGGCGTGGACGCGCGCCTGGGGAGCCTTGGAAGCTCGTGGAAATTCTTGCGATGGTTTTGGGCTTTGTCGTGTTTTGGCCGATCGGCCTCGCCGTCCTCGGCTGGAAATTTTGGCAAAGGAAATCCGGGTACCCTGGCGACATTCTTTCTTTCGGGCGAGAAAAATGGGGCAACCGGGCGAACTGGGCCTCCGGCGCCTCCGGCGGCTTTGCGGCAAATAATTGGCAAGGCTTTGCCTCGGGCTCGACCGGAAACCTCGCTTTCGATGAGTGGCGCGCCACCGAACTCGCGCGGCTCGAGGAAGAGCGCAAACGGCTCGCCGCCGCCGAGCGCCAATTCGCGGACTACATGGAAAATCTCCGCCACGCCAAGGATCGCGAGGAATTCGAGCGCTTCATGAACCAGCGGCGCGACCGGCAAGAACGCTAGGTTTGACGTCAGGGCGCCGCTTACGTGCGTGCCTTGCGTGCGAGCCTCCGTTTCCGCGCCGGCGTGGCGCTCTCGGCCGCGGCCGGTGAGGGCGCGGGCATTGACGGCTTGCGTCCTGTCCGCCGCGCTGATTATCTTTTTGCGCACGCATCTACTTCTTCCTGACCATGGAGCTTGCCCTGTCGCAGCGCACGCACCTTCATCATCACGAAGAAGATGGGAACCAAAATCAGGACGTTTATCATGGAGGTGATCGTGCCCCCGACAATCGGTGCGGCGATCGGTTTCATCACGTCCGACCCCACACCGGTCTCCCATAGGATCGGCGCAAGGCTCGCCAGAACCGTCGCCACGGTCATCAGTTTGGGACGCAAGCGCTGGACGGCGCCTTCGATGGCCGCCTGCTCAATATCGGCGCGCTGCAGGTCGGATCCAGTGGCAAGCTTCCGGTCGAGCGCTGCGTGCAAATAGACGACCATCACGACACCCGTCTCGACCGCGATTCCAAACAACGCGATGTAGCCAACCCAGACCGCAACGCTAAAGTTGTAGCCAAGGTACCACTGCAGAAGAAGGCCTCCCGTCATCGCGTAGAACGTCGGAAAGATCAGAATGAGGGCTTCTGTCACGGACCGGAACACCATATACAGCAGCAGAAAGATCGTAACAAAGACGATCGGCAGAATGATCTTCAGCCGCTCCTTGGCACGCAGTTCGAATTCATATTCGCCCGACCATTTCAGGCTGTAGCCGGCCGGCAGATGGAGCTTCTCCTGGAGGAGTCTGTCGGCCCGCGAGACAAAGCCGCCATAGTCCCGGGTGTTCAGATCCAGGTACACATAGCCAGTGAGCGCCGCGTCCTCGTCCCGGATCATCGCGGGCCCCTTCGAAAACGAAATCTTCGCGAGTTCGCCGAGCGGCACCTGCGCGTTGGAAGGCGTGGCGATCACCACCCGCTCGAGCTTTTGAATGTCGTCCCGGAAATCCGGCGCATAACGGATGGAGATGGGATAGCGTTCGCGGCCCTCGATATTCTCGGCGATGTTCTCCCCGCCGATTCCCGAGGTAATCGCGCGCTGCACATCGCCCACGGTCAATCCATAGCGCGCCGCTTCCGGCCGGTTCACTTCCACATTGATGTAGAATCCCTGCGCGACGCGCTCGGCAAAGACCGACCTCGTCTCCGGCATGGCCGCGAGAATCCGTTGAACTCGCACGCCCAGTTCCTCGATGCCATCGAGGCTCGGGCCTTGAATCTTGATGCCCACCGGGGTTTTGATTCCGGTGAGCTCCATGTCGAGACGATTCTCGATCGGCATGGTCCACGTGTTGGTCAATCCAGGGAACTGGAGTTTGCCATCCATTTCCGAGATCAGCTTCTCGTAGGTCATCTCCGGGCGCCACTCGCCGCGGGGTTTGAGCATCACCGTGGTGTCGTACATGTCCAAAGGGGCATTGTCGGTCGCACTGTCGGACCGGCCGATCGATCCGAACACACTTGCCACCTCGGGGAAGGAGCGAAGAACTTGGTCCTGCTGCTGCAGCAGCTGCGTCGCCTGGCTGATCGAAATTCCGGGAAGCGCCGTGGGCATGTACAGCGAAGCGCCCTCGAATAATGGCGGCATGAACTGGCTCCCCAGCTTGAAGGCAAGAGGAGCCGTCACGGCCAGAAAGACGAGATTGAGCGCTACCGTGGCCTTCGGAAATCGAAGGCAGAGCCTTAGGACGTGCAGGTAGACCGCCTGGGTGACCCGCGACACCGGATTGCTCGATTCCGGCCGCAGCCGGCCGCGAATGAACAACAGCATCAGCGGCGGCACCAGGGTGATGGCAAGCAGCGACGAAAAGCCGACAGCCAGAGTCTTCGTCCAGGCCAGCGGCCGGAACATCCGTCCTTCCTGCGCTTCGAGCAAGAACACTGGAAGAAACGAGACGACGATGATCAAGAGCGAAAAGAAGAGTGCCGGTCCGACTTGCTTGGCCGCATCCAAAAGGATGCGCCGCCTTTCACGGGAAGAGATTCTGCGCTCCTCCGGTTTGTCGCCGGCGTTCGCGTTCTGCGCTTCGGACAGATGCCGGTAGCCGTTCTCCACCATCACGATCGCCGCGTCCACCAGAACCCCGATGGCCAGCGCCAACCCGCCGAGAGACATGATGTTCGAGCTGACCTTGAGGTAGTACATCGGAATGAACGATGCGACCACGGCGATCGGCAGGGTCAGGATCGGA
>DATBYR010000111.1:0-17260 GCA_036513565.1 Methylocella sp.
TTCTGGTCTTAAAGACTAAATCGAGACCAAATAAGGTCAGGCCGCCGAAGGCGACGAGGCCGCCGCCCCCGATGATGAGAATGGGCGCGAGGAATATGGTTAGGTTTTGATCCATTTAGGGCTTCCTCCTGCTGGCGAGACAGCACCGCCGAATTGACGTTGCAATGCAGGAGTCATCAGCCTTGCCGGCGGTTAAGGGGGCAACCCATCCCCTGGACGCGGCGAGTGTGCCGCCGCGGCCCGTGGCGGTTTCTTAACAGCACGCATCCCGCCAAGTCAAACCCGTGTCCGGGTTCAGCACATCTGAGACGGCTCTGGATCACCGCGGCTGAGAGATTTGAGATACTCGGGTGCCGGTGCGTCCGGCAAGGGCGTCGTGTGGCCTGTGGTGGTTAAATCGGCGATCACTCGGAGCTGGCCCATTCTGAAATCCTGCCGGATGAAACACGGCGCTCCTGCCTGAAATTCCGTTTCAATGCCTTGCGCTTCTTTCGCGATCACGGCGTGAAGGTCTTGCGCGTCATGACTGGCGTCAGCGTCCGCTCACCGAGCGGCATCAGCGGATGCCCCCCTATCTCAAGGATCCCAAGAAACAACCTATCGAGACACGACACCTAGCGAGCCGCCGCATTTTTCGACGCGCGCGATTTTTTCGAACTTGCGCCAAACTGGCGGCGCCGTCCGCCAAGCCGTCATGGTTAAGTGGCGTTTAAGAAATACGCTTCAGTCTTCCTTTCACATTGGCGCCGGAAGCGGCGGCCGGGCGCTCGAAAAGGATGACCCTGATGAAATCAACAGATTTGGCGCGGAAGAATGCATTGACGGCGGCGATGATCGGCGTTCTGCCATTGGCCGGCTTGTGCGCTTTGGCGGAGCCGGCGGCCGGCGCGGATTTCGGGCAGCCGTACCCCGGTCTCGCCGCCCCCGCGCCGCTGGTTGAGTTCGCCAGCAACTGGTATGTGCGCGGCGATCTTGCCTATGCGCAAGAAACCTTTCCCAATATATCCCCATTTACGTTTGGCTCCTCGCCGTCCGTGCTCAACACTTTCAGCGCCGGCATCGGAATGGGGTACAAGGTCAACAATTGGTTCCGGACGGATTTGATTCTCGATTATCGCTCGCAGATCCATGCGATCGGCAGCGGCGCAGCGAATTGCTTCACCAATGTGACTAACCCCCCACCCCAGGGGAATCCGGTGCCCGCGACCTGCATCGGTCATTCCGATAGCGAAATTCGCCGCTGGGACTTGCTCGCCAACGGCTATCTCGATCTCGGCACCTGGGACGGCTTCACGCCTTACATAGGCGCCGGCGCGGGCGTTACATGGGCGCAAATCAACCAATCCGTCAATTTCACATTAAATGGGTTCCCTTGCCAAGCAAGCTGCGGATTCATCACAAACGGCGGCAACGTCGTCACTTTTGGGAATTTTGATCGTAGCCAATCGAACGTGACCTACCGATTCGCCTGGGCGGCGATGGCCGGTGTAGCTATTGCGATGACGGACCACGCGCAGCTTGACGTCGGTTACCGCTTTCTCGATCTTGGCCCTATCACCGGCATATCACCCGTGACTGGGACGACCGTGACCCAGAGGATCCGCGCCAACGAGGTGCGCGCCGGCGTGCGCTATATGATTGATTAGACCGCGATCGCCTCAAGCCGGATCGCCCTTGGTATCCAATCCAGTGGCCATTTTGCGATCACGCCCGATGGGGAGAGTTTCAGGCGAACCGGTGTTCGCTTCGCCTGAAAGCAAGGAGGCGCTCCGCCTGCACGCGCAGCGTTTTCAGCCCATGGCCTTCACGATGGCATCGACCATTTTCTTAGCGTCGCCGAAAAGCATCGTTGTATTGGGCCTGAAAAACAATTCATTATCGACGCCGGCGTAGCCAGTGCCCATTCCACGTTTGACGAAGAGCACGTTTTTGGCGTGCTCCACATCGAGGATCGGCATTCCATAGATCGGCGAGGATGAATCGGTTTTGGCGGCCGGGTTTGTCACGTCGTTGGCACCGATGACAAACGCGACATCGGCATCGGGAAACTCTGGATTGATGTCGGTGAGTTCGAAAACCTCGTCATAGGGGACATTGGCCTCGGCAAGCAGCACGTTCATGTGCCCCGGCATGCGCCCGGCGACCGGATGGATCGCGTATCTAACGTCGATGCCCTTGCTTTTTAGGATGTCGGCCATGACTCCCACCACATGCTGTGCCTGGGCAACCGCCATCCCGTAGCCCGGTACGACAATCACTCTCTTCGCGGCGAGCAGCATTTTGGCGGCATCCTCCGCCGAGCCTTGCTTCACCGGCCGGGTCTCCGCTTCGCCCGAACCGGCGGGCACGGCGGTTTCGCCACCGAAGCCGCCGAGAATGACTGAGATGAAAGAGCGGTTCATCCCCCTGCACATGATGTAGGAGAGAATCGCGCCGGACGAACCAACCAGGGCACCGGTGATGATCAAGGCCAGGTTGGCGAGGGTGAACCCGACAGCGGCCGCGGCCCATCCCGAATAGGAATTAAGCATCGATATCACCACCGGCATGTCCGCCCCGCCAATCGGTATGATGAGCAAAACGCCGAGCGCGAAGGACACGAGGACGATCAGCCAGAATACCAGATGGGTCTCGGTTGGAATGAAAGCAAAGATGAAAATCGCGAGCAAGATGCCGAGACCGATATTGATCGCGTGGCGGTTGGCGAGGAGGATGGGGCTGCCCGTCATGCGCCCGTCGAGCTTTAGGAAAGCGATCACCGAGCCGGTGAAAGTCATGGCGCCAATCGCGGCGCCGAGCGACATTTCAAACAGCGTCGTGCCACGGATGCCACCAGGCACGCCGAGACCAAACCCTTGCGGCGCGTAGAGAGCACTCGCCGGGACGAGCACCGCCGCAAGGCCGATGAGGGCATGGAACAAGGCGACGAGCTGAGGCATCGCCGTCATCTGAATGGTGCGGGCCCGCCAAACACCGATGGAGCCGCCTATTGCTATGGCGAGCAAGACCCACAGAAACGACGAGAATCCCCACGGCAGTTGATAGAGGAAGGTTGTCGCCGCCGCTATCCCCATGCCGATCACGCCGAACCGGTTGCCCTGCCGGGCGGTCTCGGGCGAGGATAGGCCGCGCAACGCAAGGATGAAGAGTATCCCCGAGACGAGGTATAAAAGAGCCGCGATACTTCCGTTCAACATCGCTTCAGCCCTTTTTCTTGAACATGGACAGCATCCGCTCGGTGACGAGGAAGCCGCCAAAGATATTGACCGAAGCAAGCGTCAGGGCGAGGAAACCGAACAATCGGGCGGTGCCTGAATCGTTGCCCGAGTTTGGATCGATGCCGGCTGAGAGGAGGGCGCCAACAACGATGACCGAGGAGATCGCGTTGGTGACCGACATCAGCGGGGTGTGCAGGGAGGGGGTCACCGCCCAGACGACGTAATAGCCGACGATCACGGCAAGCGCGAAAATCGCCAGCCGGAAAACGAAAGGATCGATCGCCCCGCCGCTCGCCGCCGAGGCGCCGGCCGCGATCTGCTCGGCGTAGGCGTGCGCCGCGTCGGCAGCTTGTCGCGCCGCCTGAGCCGTGGTCTGTATCTTGTCGAGCAATTGTGGATCGACTCCGGTTGCCATCTCATTTCCTCCTGCTTGATTTTATTTTCGATAGAGATCTTGTATCGAAGATCTTGGGCTCAGCCCCCGGCCTGGAAGCTTCGATGCACGAGGGTCCCATCCTTGGTGAGCAAGGTTGCCTTGACGAGTTCATCGTCCCATTTGATCGCGAGCGACTTGGTCTTCAGGTCGATCAGGGTCTCGACAAAAGCCAGAAGGTTTTTCGCATAGAGCGCCGAGGCCGTGGCGGGCAGCCGTCCGGCGACATTCAAATGGCCGACGATCTTGACGCCATTTTTTGCAACGACGGTCTCGCCGGGTTTCGCCAATTCGCAGTTTCCGCCATGCTCAACGGCAAGATCAACGACAACCGAGCCGGGACGCATCGATTCAACCATGGCGGCCGTGATAAGGACCGGCGCCGGGTGGCCGGGAATAAGGGCCGTCGTGACGACGATATCCTGCGAGGCGATATGCGAAGCGATGAGCGCCGCCTGTTTCGCCTTGTAGCCGACCGACATCTCCTTGGCATATCCGGCCGCCGTCTCGGCCCCTTTGAATTCCTCGTCCTCGACGGCGATGAATTTGGCGCCAAGCGACATAACTTGCTCTTTCGTCGCCGGCCGGACGTCGGTCGCGGTCACGATGGCGCCGAGCTTGCGCGCGGTGGCGATGGCCTGCAGCCCCGCGACGCCGACGCCCATGATGAAGATTTTGGCGGGGGGAATCATGCCCGCGGCCGTCATCATCATCGGAATGACCCGGCCATATTCGGCGGCGGCATCGATGATGGCGCGATAGCCGGCGATATTGGCCTGGCTCGACAGGACATCCATCGTCTGGGCCCTTGTGATGCGCGGCATTAATTCCATTGCGAAGGCGCAAACGCCCGCCGCCGCCAAGGATTTCAGCGCATCGATATGCCCGTAAGGATCCATGATCGCGATGACGGCGGCGCCTTGCTTGGCACCGGCGATGTCCGCCGCGCTTGGCCGCCGGACCCGCAAGACAATATCCGCGTCTTGCACCGTGGCTGGAGTGTCGGGAGCGATCACGGCGCCTGCGAGGGTGTACTCCTGATCCGGAATCCCGGATTTAAGTCCCGCGCCGGTTTCGACCTTGACCTCCGCGCCGAGGCCCACAAATTTTTTAACTGTCTCGGGCGTCGCCGCGACACGGCCCTCGGTGGGGTCGTTTTCGGCGGGGATGGCGATCAGCATAAATGGCTCCGGAAGTCCTTGAAGCTTCGACCCAGCCCGATTCTCCTCCTCCGGTCAAGCCGTAGCTGATCGAAAGGGTTGGCGGGTCCGGCAACCGTCACCTGCGGAAACAGGCCACGAAGGCGAGGATGAAGGCCGCGCCGGCCATCGTGCATTTTATGAGCGGGACAAACAACCGGTAGGCTTTTTCGTGTTTAGCGTAGTCCATGGCGGGAGGGCCCGCAGGTTGAGCATGATTGTCAGCCATTGTGCCCACCATTATTGCGCGGCTTGCGTCACCGTAGCTTTCGCAATGATTTTCCCCGGGCGCAAGAGGCAAAAGGGCGGACCTACCAAATTTTTGTCCGGGGAACAAAATTTGCCCAGGCGACAAACGTCATGGGCGCCCGCGCATAATCGGAAATGAATTCGGATCGGTATCGACATCAAACGGGCGCCGGCAGCCCCGCCCTGGCAAGCGCGCCTGCTTGGCGTTCGTTCAAGGCGGCGGCCGAAAATTTGCCCATCGTTTCATGGAACAATTGGTAGAAATTCAGCCTCGCGCCGAGATGCAAAAACGCGCTGCCAAGACCGATCGCGGCGCGATCCATGAACACGAACTCGCGCGGCACCAGCACCGGACCCTCTTTCTTCAAAGCCTGGTGGAGGCTAAACGTTTCCTTGCGGCCGTATTTCGCCGGCGCGACGCCATCGGCGACGCTGCGCACGCGGTCGTCGAGCAAGGGAGCGTAAATGAACCGCGCCCAAATGTTCAGGGTTTCGACGAGCTCCTTGGTGAGATTGCGAAAGCCCCAGGTTTCGTAGGCATGCACGGTGCGGGCGAAATCCTTGTGAAGCAATCCCTCGTAGAGATCGACGACGCCGCCGGCGAAATTGGCGGTGAAAATCCGGATGCACCCGTAATCGAGGAGGTTTATGCCGCCCGCCTCTTGGTCTTCGCCCATGCCGAACACCGTATAATTGCCAAGGTGCGCGTCGCCGTGGATGACGCCGAACCGGCTGAACGGAATCCACCAGGCCTTGAACATCGCCTTGGCGATGCGGTTGCGCGCGGATTGGCCTGCTTGCTTGAAGCCGAGCAGTTTGCCGCCTTCGAGCCACTCCATCGTCAACAACCGCCCGGTTGACAGTTCCGGCCGCACGCCAGGCACGCGCACCTCCTCGACATGGCCAAGGATATCGCGATAGAGCGCGGCATGTTTGGCTTCGCGCCGGTAATCAAGTTCCTCGCGGACGCGGTCGCCGATTTCTTTCGCCATTTCGCGCGTGTCGATGACCCCATTGAGGCGCCGGTGCAACGCGAATACAATTTCGAGCTGCCGCAAATCGGCTTCGACGGTCGATGTCATGTCTGGATATTGCAGTTTGCACGCAAGCGCGGTGCCATCCTTGGCGGTCGCCCGGTGAACCTGGCCGAGCGAAGCCGCCGCCGCCGGATGGGTATCGAACGCGGCGAACCGCGATTGCCAATCCGCCCCGAGCTCCGCCTGCATCCGCCGCTTGACAAACGCCGCGCCCATCGGCGGCGCCTCGCTTTGCAGCTTCTGCAATTCCTCGGCATAGTCTTGCGGCAGAAGACCTGGGACGCTCGCCATCATCTGGGCGACCTTCATCACCGGCCCCTTGAGGCCGCCGAGCGCTTGCGCCAAGGCCGCCGCATGGCTGCCCGAGGCCCCGTCTCCCCCGAGAAGACGGGTGCCGGCAATCCTGGCCGCGACTCCGCCGACATTGGCGCCGACCCGGGCATAGCGCGCCGCGCGGGCGGAAAAGCGATTGGCTTCCTCGTCTTCCATGCGCTGGACCCGGTCTTATGAACGTGCGGCGCGCGCATGCGTCGGCACCATGACTTTATTTTCCTCTAAGCTGAAGCAGGCGGCGCGGACAGCAAAATTCGTCCGTTCACAGAGACTTGTAGCCGGTAATGGCGGCGGGCGCCGCCATGGCTACGGTCCCATAAACGCCGTTGTGGCAATCCGGGCGCGCGCCTATGCGGCGATCGATGTCATTCAATGGCCGGGCGGATTCTCCCGCCGCGACACCGGCGGGCGGGCATTGGCGCGTGATCCGATTCAATTGGACGGGATCACCCCTGGAAGCCCGCGTTTTAGCGGGAAATCTCGGCCGTGACCGAGGTCGTGCCGCAGTCATCGCCGATGGTCAGCATCACCGGCACCGGGTTCGTGGTCCCGGTCAAACTGGCGCCACGCGCCTCCGCGTCGAACGCGTAGCGCAAGGTCCCCGTCCGCGTGATGACCGCCTCCAGCCGCACGCCGCCGATCTTCCCGTGGAAGCTGAAAGATCCGTCCTCGTGCTCATGCTCGTCCCCGTCCTCGTGCTTGTGCTTACGGAAGGAGCCGGGCGGGATCGTGACGGTGAAGGTGCCGACGGACAGCGTGACCGGCTCGGCGGGGGGATTGATCCCGTTGCTGGCGGTGCTGCTCAAGGTGAAGCTGGACTCAAGTTCAAAGCTATCCTTCTTCGGTTTCCTCTCCAGGTCGATCTCGAGCTTGGCGCTGAAGGCGAGGAAGGGAACGCACGTCTGCGGCGGCACGATGCCCACGGCGCCGGGGTTTCTCCCCACTGGGATTGGGGTCCCCACCACGGTGTTCGTGGCCGTGGCGATCACCGAAACAGTGTTGGAGCTAAAATTCGTGACATAGGCGTGTTTCCCATCGGGGGTGACGGCGACCCCACGGGGCAAACTCCCAACCGGGACCGTGGCCACCACGCTGTTGGTGGCCGTGTCGATCACCGAAACATTGCCGGAGCCGTCATTCGCGACATAGGCGTGTTTCCCATCCGGGGTGACGGCGGCCCCTCTGGGTTTACTGCCCACCGCGACCGTGGCCACCACCGTGTTGGTGGCCGTGGCGATCACCGAGACATTGTTGGAGTTAAAATTCGCGACATAGACGTGGGTCCCATCCGGGGTGACGGCGACCCCTTGGGGGCTATTCACCGCCGGGATCGTGGCCACCACGCTGTTCGTCGCCGTGTCGATCACCGAAACGTTGGAAACAGTAGCATTCGCGACATAGGCGTGTTTCCCGTCCGGGGTAACGGCGACGCAACCGGCCCCTTGCTGCACCGGAATCGCGGCCACCACCGTGTTGGTGGCCGTGGCGATCACCGAAACGTTGGCGGAGTTAGCATTCACGACATAGGCTTGTTTCCCGTCCGGGGTGACGGCGACGCCGATGGGGTTAATCCCTACCGCGACCGTGGCCCCCACCGTGTTGGTCGCCGTGTCGATCACCGAAACAGTGTTGGAGAATACATTCGCGACATAGGCGTGTTTGCCATCCGGGGTGACGGCGACCCCTTGGGGGCTATTCACCGCGGGATTGTGGCCACCACGCTGTTGGTGGCCGTGTCGATCACCGAGACAGTGCTGGAAAACTCATTCGCGACATAGGCGAAGGGCGCTGCCTCCGCCGGCGTGGCCGCCAAGGCGAGCCCCATCGCCAGCATGGCCCATAGGGCCGCCAAACCCCGCGCCGATGCGGCGCGGCTTCCCTTGCTGTCATCGCTACGCATGTCCGACATCCTCCCGATTATTCCGGGCATTCCCTAGATAGCCGGTTTCCGCGTCGTACTTCCGTTTCGCTCTGCCAACAAGCCCAATCCGCTGCGCTTCGAAGCGGACCCTCCGGATTTCGAGCCTCGCGCGATCGAGGGTGGGCCATGCTTTTCCGCGCAATCGTACCGTTTTTCCGCGCAATCGCACCGGTCTCAAGCCGCCGGATGTACGAGGCCCTAAGTATTTTCGCCCCGCCAATCGTACCAAAATGTTTAGCGATATTATACTTGACATGCCCAGCCGCTAGGTGTAGACCGAAACGGAACGGTACGCTTTTGGAAGGCGCGAGCCATGGACACCCAGACACTTCTCATCATTATTATTCTTGTTCTCCTCGTTGGTGGAGGCGGCTGGTACGGCCGGGGGCGCTGGTTTTAGGCGCGTCGCGGTCCTGACGCGCCCCCTTTAGACGAACAACCTTTTTGAACGCACGCTCTAGCGATTCTGGATCGTTGTCCGTGCCAATCTCGCGCGCGGTCTTACGGATGCGCTTTGAGCGCTCCGCATCTGTCAGTTTTGTTTTCTTAGCTGGCATGGAAGACGCGGCTTCAATGGGGGCTTGCGATTGTCGGGAGGGAGCACTATTGCGAATCTTATCGAGCTTATCAATATAGGTCTTTGTTGCCCGATTATTTGGCAGTTTAGTCATCTCAACCTCCCGCCAGACACTCCTATATTTCTGCGATGAAACGCATAAAAACCACCCTTACATAGGAGTGGCCGGGCTAGCTATGCGCCCGGCGCGCGTGAAGGATGTTATCGCCGACATCCACACAATTAACAAAGATTATGGAGTAACATCAGAGGTAAAATGGGGCACGGCCAAGGCGCGAAGAAATGACGTCTATAAGGCCTATATGGATCTTCTCTTCGCTTTAATTTCAACGAATAGCGCTCATTTACATATTCGTTTCGTGCCAATGCACAAGTATGCTCATAACATTAGCGGGTCTAGACACTATATTGATACGATAAGCAAGCAATTTTATCAGCTTTTCCTTCATAGAGCAGCTAGATATTATGGCGCGCATTGCAAGATAATGATCAGACCAGATAAAGGAGATTGTACCTCATACCTTCCAAATATAATGGATGGACTAAATACTGAATCAAAAGCTAGATTCAGACTATTATTCGAGCCGTTCACAAATATAGAACCAAGAGAGTCTCAAGATGAACCGATATTACAGCTTCTTGATGTTACAATCGGCGCCATATGCGCTGCAAAGAACGGCACGCACCTTAAAGGCGCTCTCGGCAGTTACAAATGCAGACTTGTAGAATATGCTCTCTTAAAGCTGTCCCCTCGCCATATAGACGAATCGACGCCAATTACAGAGAGGCAAATTTCGCTTTGGAGCGTGAAGCCATCGCATTGATTGCGCGGCCCTCGGGGCTAGCCATTGCTGGCGGGCCAGGACATCTCCCAGGACTTCGCCACCGAGGACTTTGTGTATATAGGAGATAATGGGAACAAAGTCAACCTTTATTCTTACGAATCAACACGTTGATATCTAAGACGCTTCCCGCGAACCCCGCGCAAAGCAAGCTCGGCTCTTGAGTTATCCACAATTCCTAAAGCAGCGCGATTGCTGTAACGGAAATCGAACTCGGCAAGATAGCGGTGCAAATGCTTTTCGTGGCAATGCTGGTACACGCCCGTCATGCCACGCTTGAACACACTGTAGAAGCCTTCCACAGTGTTAGTGTGGGCAGAGCCGCGCACATATTCATCGGCCTTATGACTGACGCTTTCGTGGCTGGCGAAGTGGTCTCCTAGCGTGAAATAATGGCCGCCTTCGTCGGTCATCATTGCGGTTTCCTTTGCAACATTGGCCTTAATAATCGGGATTATATCGGCCGCGCTGGTTCCGGCGACATGGAACGAGCGAACCTGCCCGCTATCACGATCAACGAGAGACAAGACCGCATTCTTATGGCCATGCCCGCGACGCCTAATGGTTCCGTCTTTGCGGCCGATGAACGTTTCATCAGCTTCAACTACGCCGCCAACGCCACCCATAGGTTCAAGGGCGCCAGAGCGCATCGCTTCGCGGATACGATGACCCAAAAACCATGCGCTTTTGAGAGTGATCCCCAAAGTGCGGTGCAACTGGTTCGCGCTAATGCCTTTCTTGCTGGAACAAATAAGGTGCATAGCGGTCAACCAATCGCGCATGGCGATATGGCTATCCTCGAAAATGGTCCCGATCTTCACGGTGAACGGCTTGCGGCAAGCGTAGCATTTGTAGAGGCCAGCCCGATCGCTTTTGCCTTTAAGGGGCGCGGAACGCTCGAATACTCCACAATGCGGGCAAACACGCCCGTTCACCCAAATGCGCGCCTCGACATAGGCGTAAGCGGCAGCTTCATCGTTAAAATGTGGAGCGGCGAAAATGGACCTAGACATGGGTAACTCCTTATTGAGTCAACCATATCAAATTTTGCTGGGCATGTCAAGTATAATATCGCCAAATGTTTCACGTGAAGCATTTTGGTACGATTGGCGAGAATTAAGAGCGCTCCAGGCGCGCGCGACGGCAACCAACGCGGACTAGCCTGCGGAAATTTAGCTCCACGATTCGAGCAGCTTCCAGAGGCCAAACCAGAGCCCCAATGCAAATAGAAGCAGTAACGATAGCAAAACCAGAAAAGCGAGAATCCTGGTTCTTATCGGAAATGTCCGCATTTGCGGGCGCGCGGCTTCGGCCCCGCTCGCAGCCGGCGGCGGCCAGTCAAGCCCGCCCCGCCAGAAACAAACCGCCGCGGCTATCGTGCCGGTATCGGTGATCGATACCAGGCAGGCGGGATAGGTTGGCCTGCCGTCACCATCGAAGCCGATTTCGACGCTTCGCGGCCCGTCCGGCGAGTCGCTCGCCGCACCGGATTTGATGATGGCTCGCTTGGCCGCGAGGAGACCTTGAAAGGCTGCTTTTACCGCGGGCTGCTTGATACAATAGGCAATCTCCGATGGCGTGAAATTGGCGCGGTAGAATTCGTGGAGCGCATAGTCCTCGGCGTCTGGCAGAGCCGCGATATTTTCAAGTTCGAGGCCTAATCCTTTCGATCCCTGGAACCCGAGGCCAGCGATTCCAGGCGGACTCCCATCGGCCGCGACAGGCGTGATTTGCACGAGCGCGCTCTTGCCCTCCAAGAGACTGGCGATCGTGAAGCGGGCCTGATTCGTCATGGCGGTCCCCAAATGCTTGTCGCCGGATTAGCCCTTGTGGCGTGCCTCCAAGCATTAGCGCATGGCACAGGGGAAGGCAAAGCTCCGCGCCAGGCCATCCCCTATCCAGAGAGGCCGCATCCTTTCGCGATCCTCCGCTAAAAAGTGACCTTCACGCCGCCATAGATGGCGATCGGCTGCAGGGGTGTGATCGTGCGCGGATCGGTAGTAAAAACGATTGGCGTCGCATTCTGGGCATCGGTGCCAATATCGAAGAAGGTGCCAAAGGTCGCGTTTCTGTTGTTGAAGATATTGTTGATGAGCCCGAAGAACTGAACGTGCTCGTCCATCTGATAGGAAGCGTGGAGGTTCGCGACCCAATAGAGCGGCAGCTTAGGGTTTTGGTTGGCGTCGTCGCCAACAAGATATTGGGCGCCCGCGACGAGCACATCGGCGCCGAGCTTGAATTTGGGCGTGACCGCAATGTCGCCGCCGAATTTTACCTGGTGGCGCGGAATGCCGGGGATGTGATCGCCGGGCGACACGAAGACATTTCCCCCCACATTGAAGGGATTGTTCGGCGAGGCCAAGGCTCCGGCGAATTGGTAGGTCGCGTCGACGAAGGCGTAGTTCACATAGGCCGACAGATCGCCATAGTGAAAGCCCGCCTCGGCCTCGACGCCCTGCCGCAGGGTTGCCGGCACATTGGCGAAAAAGCCGAGTCCGGTAATCGAGCTTGCTTGCGAGACGATGTCGTTGGTGCTGTCGGTTCGGAAGAAACCGGCCTTCCAATCGACGGCGCCCGTATCGAATATGGCCTGCGCCCCACGCAGTCCCGCTTCGTAGGTGTGCGCCACGACTTGCTTCAGAGGCGGATCGGAGACGAGCGAATTTTCAAGAAGGCACGGCCGGTTTGGATCGGCGCAATCGAGTTCGAGCGGAGTAGGCGCGCGGTTCGCCTCGGAATAGCCGCCGTAGACAGTCACCGTGGGCAAAATCTTATACGTCAGGCCAACCACCGGATTGATCCGCGAGAAAGTGTCGTTGATGTTGAGTTCCGGCGCTTGCCCAGTCGCATCCTCGGTGACGATCTGAGCGATATTGAGCCGCGCGCCGGCGGTCAGGGCGAGCTCCGGCGTAATGTTAAAGGTGTCAAGTGTGTAGACGCCGTAATACGTCGTATTGCCGGTGAGAAAGGTTGGCACTTTGCCGATTCCTCCCAAGGTCCCGATGATGTCGCCCGAGCCTGGGAAGGCACCATTGCCAATGACCAAATCGGGGAAGATGGTGCCAAGCTGGCTGGTAGAGCTGAAACTGAGCAGGCTGCGGTCGACGCTGGCGCCAAATGTGAAATAATTCTGGTGCCCGAGGAATTTGTCGTTGCCGGTTGCTTGAAGGGCCATGCCGAAGGTCGTCGCATGGATGGAGGTGCGATCGATGGTCCCGTAAATCGCGCTCGACGAGAACGGGATCGGGTTGCGGTTCTGATCCAAGATGACGAAGTCATTTCCCTTCTTGTCGCCAGGAAAATTGTTGCTGTTGAGGCAAAGGGACCCAGCAAATTTTGGATCGATGGGCAAACCATTGACTGCGCAATCCTGAAAATCCGCGTCGTTGGCATCGGTATGGCGCTGCTCGAACGTGCGTATGTAGAAATTGCTCGCGATCGACCATTGCGGATTGACGTCGAATTTGCCGGTGAGGGCGACCGATCCCACGGTGTTGAGTGTGGTCTGCGGATTGGTGAACACCGCGCTTTCGTTTTGACCGAGCAGCAGGACCGGTGTTGGTCCGATGACACCGAGCGTGTTGCGGGCGCCCGAGGCCGTGAAATGAAGCTCGTTGCCTTGCGCGCGGTAACCGAGATCGCCATAGAGCCGGAACAGGCTCGACGGCGAGAAATGCCGCCAGCCGCTGTCCCGCGTCGCGTCCCCCGTGACATAAAGACTATAATCGTCGCTTAGCTTGCCATATTCGAACTGTCCGCTGACGCGGCCAAACGACCCCCCCATGACCTGCGTCTCAAAACCTTGCCAAAGAAAACCATTCTTCATTTGCAGGCTGACCGCGCCGCCAAGCGCGTTGAGGCCGAAGACGGGATTGTTCGTGAATATGTCGGCGCGGTAGATCGCTTGTGGAGGAATCAGGTCCCAGTTGACGGTGTCGCCGAAAACCTCGTTGACGCGAATACCATTTTGATAAACGGCGAGTCCCTGTGGCGTACCCTGCCGCGGCGAGGCGTGGAAACCGCGATAGAACAAATCCTGCGAGAATGGGTTGCCGTTGACATCGATCGACACGGCACCGGGGACTTGCTGCTGCAATGTGTCGGTCACGCTTGGCGAATTGGTGCGGGCGAAATCCTCGGCAGGCACAGTCTGCACTTGAGCCGGAATCTTGTCGCGATCTTCGCCGCCGCCGCCCAAGGGCGAGGTCGCGACCACCTCCACCTCCGGCAGCTCAATCGCCGCACCGGGCGCGGCGGGCGTGGCGGCGATCGCTGACGCCGCAAATGATTTCGAGCCCGAAGCGATTGGCAGGAGCGCCACCGATAGGCCGCAAGCGATCAGTTCACTGACCAAGAACCGGCGGTCGATCATTGGACTTCTCCGGCGCGGCGGGGAGGGATGGCAAGGGTCCGGCTAAACAAGGGAACTATCTTCGTTTTGCGCGAAAAGTAAACTTTCCGGCGGTTTGAACGAAGGTTCCAAAGGCGGCCGGACGATGTCTTCCGCCCGCGCATCTCGCCATTCGGCATCTATCTTATGCTGTATCTGACCGGCACGGTGAGATAGACGCTCGATCCCATCTCCGGCGGCAACGGCCGTCCTCTTGCGTTCCGCGCCATTTCGAGCGCGGCTTGGTCAAGTATCGACGATCCGGAACTTCCAATTAGCCGCGCCGATATGACCTGGCCGTTGCGGCCGATCGTGAGGCCGAGCCGGACCGTGCCTTGTTCCCCGCGAGCCCGCGCCGCCTCGGGGTAATGTTTGGGCCAACTCATGGCGGCCGACCAGGCGCTGCGCCAAGCGGCCGCCTCTGCCGCGTTCGCGACTCGGGAGGATGCCGCTGTGGATGCCGCCGCCGCGCGGGGCGGCGCGCTGGTCTGCATCGCCGGCGGCGTGCGTGTCCGTTTCACCAGCGGCTTCGGCGTTTCCTTGACGATTTTTTTCGGCTTTGGCTTCGGTTTCGGCGGTGTCATCAGAACCACCGCAGGTTTCGGCGCGGGGGGCAGCTCGGGCACCGCCATGGGTAGCGGCGGTTTGGCCTCCTCGGGCTCCGCCTGCGTCACTTGCGGACCTGGGGTGACCTCTAGCGGCGCCAGCTCAATCATAATCGCCGCCGGTGGCGCGCCGGCGAGGTTTACATCATGCTTATTCATCAACCACAGGGCGAGTGCTCCATGCGCGGTGGTGACGAAGGCCGCGGCGATGAGCCATCGCCGCAGTTCTGGGTCTTCCTCGGCCAGCAAAAACGATTTCGCCGCCGTGGTCATGGCTTCGTCTCCGGCGGCCTGGTCTCCGATGAATTCGTCTCCGCCGCTCCGCGCGCGGGCTCGCCCGGTGCCGCCGGGCCGCCGCCGGCGGCTTGCGTGCCGACTAGCCCGATCTTCAAATAGCCGGCGCCGCGCAGGAGGTTCATCACCTCCATCACCTCGCCATAAGGGACCGCGCGGTCGGCGCGAACGAAGACGCGTTGTTCCTTGTCGCCTTGCGTCTCCGCATCGAGGGCGCCGGCCAAATTGCCCCGCGCGATGAGCGATTCGCCAAGCGCCAGGGTAAGGTCAGGTTTCACGGTCAAGAACAGCGGCTTATCGGGACGCGGCGCGGGGTTCGCCGTGGACGCCGGGAGATCGACATTGACATCGACCGTGGAAAGCGGCGCCGCGACCATGAAAATGATCAACAAAACCAAAATGACGTCGATGAACGGCGTCACATTGATCTCGTGGATATCTTCGATCGCGTCCTCCAGCGGGGAAAGTCGAATGGCCATGTGCGCTCACTCCGCCGATTGGCGCAGGGGAACGACAGGCGCGTCGGCCTTTTGGCCAGGCGAGGCGTCGCGGTCGAGATCGCGGGACAAGTGCCGAAGAACTTCTGCCGCCGCATCGCCGAGCTGCGCGCGATAGTCCGTGATCGCGCGGGCGAAGGCATTGTACATCACGACCGCCGGAATGGCCGCAAACAGTCCCATGGCCGTCGCGAGCAAGGCCTCGGCGATGCCCGGCGCCACCACCGCGAGGTTGGTCGTGTTGGTCTTCGATATGCCAATAAAACTGTCCATGATCCCCCAGACGGTTCCAAACAGACCGACAAAGGGCGCTGTGGCGCCAATCGTGGCGAGAACACCGGTTCCTCGCGCGATTGCCCGGCCCGCTTGCGCTTCGATGCGGGAAAGCAAAGTGGCGGCGCGGTCCTTGACGCCTTCCGGCGCAAGACCATCGGAACGACCGGCTTCGCCGGCCGCCGACGCGACGAGGCGCGCCACGGGAGAGCGCGTTTGCGCAAGTTCCTTTTCCGCCGCGCGCAGGCTCGTTGCGCTGGCGAGCACCTCCAGGCCACGCCGCGCCAGACGCCTGGCGTTCCAGAGTTCAATCGTTTTCGCGAGCCATACGGTCCAGGTCGCAAGCGACGCGAAAGCAAGTCCTACCATGACGATTTTCACGATAGGGACGGCGTTGAGAAACATCCCCCAGGGCGATAGATCGCGCGGCAAGGCGGAAGGCAACAGGGCATCCGTGATGCGCGGCGGGAATTTAGGCTCCGCCATCGGCGGCTCGACCGGCGCGGCAGGCTCGGGGACGGGCGCTGCCTCCGGGGACGGAACTGGCGCGGCCGCGACAGGAGGCGACTCGGCCGCTGGCTCGGCGTCCTGAGCCGATTGCGCCAGCACTGCTGGGGCGGCGCAAAGGATCGCGCCAAGCCACACGATTCGTGAAAAACCAAATACGCGCCTCATGATGTCTCGCCCGTAATTCAGACATTTCTTGGTTCGCCCAGCATGGCAAAAGACTACATTTGCGGTATTAGAGCAGCAAGAGGCATTTTGGTACGTATACGAAATCCTTCGTGACTGTTGCACGGATGCGCCGCCTTTCTTCGGCCAGACTTGCGCGGTCATAAAGCCTGCCTCGAAGGAGGTGGGCGGGTGATTGCTTCGCGAAAGCGCCGCCGAAGGGCTCTGCATGCTCAGGCGTTTGTGTTCGAGGTTTATCGTGACCGCCGTTTTCGTGGCCGGTCTCGCACAAAACGCGGCGGCGCACCCGCACGTGTGGGTTTCGGCGCGCGCGCAGGTGATTTTCGACGCAAAAGGCGAGATCGAGGCCATCCGCCACGCCTGGACATTTGACGAGATGTATTCAGCTTTCGTGACGGAGGGCCAGGGAAAGGACGGCCAGCTCATGACCAAGGAAGAGCTGGCGCCGCTCGCCAAGAGCAATGTCGAATCGCTGGCCGAATTCGACTTTTTCACTTATGCCAAAGTGGCCAATGCAAGGATCGAATTTGGGACGCCCATCGACTATTCGCTGGAACAGCGGGAGGACAAACTCGTGGTTTTGCGGTTTACGCTTCCGTTGAAAACCCCCGCCAGCGCATCAAAAGCCTTCTCCTTTCAAGTCTATGATCCAACCTATTTCGTGGCTTTCGAGATGGAAAAACAGGAACCGGTCGGCAT
>DATBYR010000112.1:0-2120 GCA_036513565.1 Methylocella sp.
CGCCGCCACCCGCGCGGCCGCGCCGTTGGGGCCGCGAAACACGATCGGACAGTCCATCTGGCCGCCCGACATATAGCGCGTCTTGGCCGCGGAATTGATGATCTGGTCCATCGCCTGCATCGCGAAGTTGAAGGTCATGAACTCGACGATCGGGCGGAGGCCGGCGAAGGCCGCGCCGATACCGAGCCCGGCAAAGCCATGTTCGGTAATCGGCGTATCGACCACCCGGCGGGCGCCGAATTCCTGCAACAACCCCTGGGTGACTTTATAAGCGCCTTCGTATTCGGCTACCTCTTCACCGATGATGAAAACGCTGTCGTCGCGGCGCATCTCCTCGGCCATCGCGTCGCGCAAGGCTTCGCGTACGCTGAGTGTAACCATAGCCGTGTCTTTGGGAATTGCAGGGCCGGATCCTTTCGCGGGTTCGCTTAACGCGGCGGCTTGCGCGGGCGGGGGCTCCGTCCCGGCGCGCGCCACCGGCTTCGCGCCGCTTGCGGGCGGCGCGACGGCCTGCACGTCTTCGCCGTCCGCCGCGATCACCGCAATTGGCGTATTAACCGCGACATTGTCGGTTCCGTCCGGCACCAGAATTTTCGCAAGCGTGCCATCGTCGATAGCCTCTACCTCCATGGTCGCCTTGTCGGTTTCGATCTCGGCGAGGACATCGCCCGAGCGCACTGCGTCACCTTCCTTTTTCAGCCACTTCGCAAGCCTGCCTTGCTCCATCGTCGGCGAAAGCGCGGGCATGAGAATGTTCGTCGCCATCTGGTGTCCTTAAATGGTTTTGCCCGATTCTTTCTTTACCATTCATCCCAAAACATCGGTCCATAACTCAGCCGCGTCCGGCTCCGGCTCGCGCGAGGCAAATTCCGCGGCCTCGGCAACGACGGCACGGATCGCCGCATCGATCTTCTTGAGATCGTCTTCGCTGGCTTGCTTGCTCGTCAACAAGCGCGCGCGGACCTGTTCGATCGGATCACGCTCCTCGCGCATTTTTTGCACTTCGTCCTTCGACCGGTATTTCGCCGGATCCGACATCGAATGGCCGCGATAGCGATAGGTCTGCATTTCGAGGATCATCGGGCCATTGCCTGTCCGGCACCATTCGGCGGCGCGAGCGGCGGCGGACTTCACCGCACGCACATCCATGCCGTCGACCTGTTCGCCCGGAATGTTGAAGGATTGGCCGCGTTTGGAAAAATCGGTCAGCGCCGAAGACCTCGTGACGGACGTGCCCATGGCGTAGCGGTTATTCTCGATAATATAGACGACAGGCAGTTTCCAGAGTTCCGCCATGTTGAAACTCTCGTAGACTTGACCTTGGTTTGCCGCGCCGTCGCCGAAATAAGTGAAGCAAATGTTGCCATTGCCGCGATAACGGTTGGCGAACGCCAGCCCGCTGCCGAGCGGCACCTGCGCCCCCACGATGGCATGGCTCCCGTAAAAATGTCTTGCCTTCGAAAACAGGTGCATGGAGCCGCCCTTCCCTTTCGAGGCGCCGCTCCGCCGCCCGGTCAATTCCGCCATGACGGACTTGGGGTCCACGCCACAAGCAAGCATATGGCCATGATCGCGGTAGCCGGTGATGGTCTGGTCGCCTTCCGCCGCCGCCATCATTACTCCGGTGACGACCGCCTCTTGACCAATGTAGAGATGGCAAAAGCCGCCGATGAGACCCATGCCATACATCTGCCCCGCTTTTTCCTCGAACCGGCGGATGAGGAGCATGTTGCGAAAGGCGGTGAGTTCCTCGTCCTTGCTGAAAGCAACGCCGTTCGCGCGTGCGTGTTGTGCTTTCGAAGGCGCGGTTTTGCCGCGGTTAGTGGAAGTTGCGGCGGCCATGAAAAACCCATTTGCAACGCCGGAGGCGGCGAGAGCAACAAAAATAGCTCAGCTCCAAGGGGAAAGCGAGCCCCCCGCTGCTCCATGCCAGCATTAGTCCGCGGAGTTGACGTAAAGATATAAAATCCGTGACAGCACCATTTCGCGAACGGTTTACCGTCATCAGGCTCGCTCGCGCGGTTCACTTTTGCGTTCGCGGCAGGAATACAACAAGATCGTTCCGGGTGACTCGGCCAAGCAGCGCGCGCGCCTCTTCGTCGAGAAGATCGCGATCGATC
>DATBYR010000113.1:0-13334 GCA_036513565.1 Methylocella sp.
GCCGACCGTCTCGTTTTCCGGTAAAAGCACGTGATATTTCACGTCGAGGATACGGGCGGTGTTGTCCGCCCGCTCGATATAGAGGCCGACGCGCGAGAACCAATAGGCGTCGTTGCGCAACATGGTGCGGTCGACGGAACCGTCATAGTCGAGCGACGTCTTGTTGACGAATTCGAAGAAATGCGACAGTGCCTCACGGTCGTAGCGGCTGGAACCGTTGTTGCTTGCTTCGAATCGGCCAAGTTCGATCCAGGCGCCGTTAATCGCTTCCCACATCTCGGCGGTGAGCGCGGTGCGCACCGCCCGCGCGTTGGCCCGGGCGAATTTGATGCAATTGCGGATCGAGGAAGGATTGTCCGGCGCGAAGGTTAGGTAATCGACGACATTGGCCTCCTCGGGAGTGCCGCGCGTGGCCTGGAAACCCTGCGTCGCGCCCGACGATTCAAGCGCGCTTTCCCATTCGGTGCCGGTCCCCGAATAGCTCGCGGGCAGATTGGCGAGGCGTTGCGCCGCCTTGATGATCCGGGCAAGAAAATCGGCGCGCTCCACGTAGCGCGCAAGCCAGTAGAGATTGTCCGCCGTGCGGGAAAGCATCGCCTGCCTCTAAAGCATGACCGCGAAAAGCCGTGCCGGCCTTCCCGACAAGGTCATGCGTTAACATAAACCGGTCGAGAGAGCATGATCGATTTCGACTTGAAGCGATCATGTTCTAAACCATGAAGATCATGTCGATTGGTTTTGGCGTTGCACCGGAAGATTTTCGTCGAAGATCGAATCCTCGACAATCCAGGTATCCTTGGTGCCGCCGCCTTGGCTCGAATTCACGACGAGCGATTTCTCCTTCAAGGCCACTCTTGTCAATCCGCCCGGCACGACCCTTATGCCATTCGCGCCGGTGAGAACGAAGGGCCGCAAATCGACATGGCGCGGCGCGATGCCGGCATCGAAAAAAGTCGGGGTTGTGGAGAGCGCAAGCGTTGGTTGAGCAATAAAATTATCAGGATCGCGAGCGAGTTTCGCCGCGAAAACCTCGCGTTCGGCCTTCGAAGCATGCGGCCCGACAAGCATGCCGTAGCCGCCCGAGCCGTTTACTTCCTTCACGACGAGTTCGGCGAGATGTTCCTGGACATAACGCAAAGCGCCGGGCTCGCGGCAACGCCATGTTGGCACATTGTTCAATATCGCGGTTTCGCCGAGATAAAATTCGATAATCTCCGGCACATAGGTATAGATCGCCTTGTCGTCGGCGATGCCGGTGCCGACGGCATTGGAGATGGTCACGTTGCCCGCCCGGTAGGCACCCATCAGGCCGGCGACGCCGATGATCGACTCCGGTCTGAACGCGCGCGGATCGAGGAAACCGTCGTCAATCCGCCGGTAAATGACATCGACTCTTTTCGCGCCCTCCGTGGTGCGCATATAGACGACATCGTCCTCGACGAGCAGGTCGCCACCCTCGACGAGTTCGACGCCAAGCTTATCGGCCAGGAAGGAATGCTCATAATAGGCCGAGTTGAACCGGCCGGGCGTCAACACCACGATTGTTGGCTCGCCTGCCGCCGCCATGGGCGCGAGGGACCGCAAGGCGGCGAGCAGGGCATCTGGATAATTCTCGATGGGGGCGACGCGATGCTCGGCGAAAAGGTCGGGCGCGAGGCGGATCATGACCTCGCGATTCTCCAGCATGTAGGAGACCCCCGACGGGGTGCGGACATTGTCTTCGAGCACGTAGAAGTCGTCTTCGCCCGTACGGACCACATCGATGCCGGCGATATGGATGTAAATATCGTGTGGCACCCGAAAGTCCGCCATTTCCGGCCGGAATTCGGCATTGCGCGCGACAAGACCGGCCGGGATGCGCCCCGCCTTGACGATCTCCTGCGCGCCATAGATATCGGCAAGGAAGTGGTTCAGGGCTTTCACCCGTTGCACGAGTCCTGCTTCGAGACGGGTCCATTCCGAACGCAGCATCATGCGGGGAATAATGTCGAAAGGGATCAACCGCTCGGCTCCGTCTTGTTCGCCCTCGCCATAGACCGCGAAGGTGATGCCGATCCGGCGAAACAACAGCTCCGCTTGCGAGCGGCGCGAGGCCAGAAGCCCGGCCGGGGTCGCCGCGAGCCAGCTCGCGATCTTGCCATAGACTGGCCGGATCGCGCCGTCCGCCAAGGTCATTTCATCGAAGCATCGAGGCTCCAGAATTTGCCCGCGCTCCTTGTCGCCCAGGGTCTTTGTCATGGTTGGCGGCACATCGCGTTTCTCGAATGATTGCTCTTGCATAGTAGCAAATCGCGGGGATGGAACCGGCGGCCAAGAAAAGGCCGGGACCCAAAGCAGCACACGCCACGCGGGCCGACCGCGATGACTGGTGTGCCAGGAGGACGCAAGCATTTACCATGCCAGATTTCAGCAAAAAAGCCTAGCAATTCCGGATGGAGTCGCGCAACGCATGCGGCTGGTGGCGATTGCGCGGGACATGCATTCGCATCAGCGGCGGCGGCGAGCCAGATCGCGGTTGCCGGTCCAGCCCTTGCTGATCGCTCCGCCGTGCATCATTTCGAAGCGAAGACGGGCGCGTCCGCGTGTCGAATATTTTTCTTCGATCGCCGAATGCCAGACAAGATGTACCGAGGCAGGCTTATGGTCAAAGCGGCCAAAATAACGCCAGCGAAGATATCGATAAAGTAGTGCCCTCCCATGGCGGGAGAGGCCAGGATGATGAGCAGATTTAAAGCCAGCAATGGGATTTTGAGAATGCGCAACGGCCTTGCGGCGCAGGCACATAGCACGGCGAGGGTGGCGTGGAAGGAAGGAAAGACCACCAGGCCTTGAGCGTCGAACGGGTTGAATGTGCGTAGAGTGCCATTACGCAGGTCGGCCCATTGGGAAACGTAACCGGTGGTGGAGGCTACGGGCAGATGGTAGTAGACGAAAGCGCCCGCGGCAGGGAAGACTATCCCGATACCTACGGTGGCAATCGCCGAAACCATGAACCAGAGTAAAAATGCCCTTGCATGGTTGTGGTGGCCGAGCAGTTCCAGGGCGATGAGCAGGATCAGCATCTCCTCGCCAAGGCTCATGTATACCACGTGCGCGCCGGCTTCGATCGCGGGGTGACGGGTGAGCCACTGGTACATATCAAGCCAATTAAGGCCGAGCACGCGATCGGCGGTTGCCAGTGCCTCGTCCCATCTCGGCAGGGGCAGAATACCGGTGAGGATGTAACTCAGAAGTTCAGCGGCATTGGAGAACAGCACCAGTGCGAGGCCGGTGCGGGCGAGATGGACTAATCTGGGGATACGTCTCCAGCGGCAATACAAAAAAACCACGGCCAGAACGATCGACCCAGCGAGGATCCTCAGTTCCGGGGAGGCTTCCAGGCGAAAGAAGGTTTCCGCTAGAAGGATGGCATCGGCGACAACGGCCACCATGATGATGGCCCACTCGATCGGCATCGCGGCAACCCGCTGCAGGTTTAATGGATAGCGGCGGCGAGCCGAATCGCGGTTTCCGGTCCAGCGCTTGCCCGTCGCTCTGCGGGGCATCATTTCGAAGCGAAGACGGGCGCCTCCGCGTGTCGAATATTTTTCTTCAATCGCCATATGCCAGACAAGATGTACCCAGGCAGGCTTATGGTCAGACCAGCCAAAAAAATGCCGGCGATGATATCGATGAAATAGTGCCCTCCCATGGCGGGAGAGGACAGGATGATGAGCAGATTTAAAGCCAGCAATAGGTATCTGAGGATGCGCAACGGCTTTGCGGCGCAGGCACATAGCACGGCGAGGCTGGTGTGGAAGGAAGGAACGACCACCAGGCCTTGATTGTCGAACGGGTTGATGGTGCGTAAAGTGCCATTACGCAGCTCGGCCCATTGGGCAACGTAACCGGTGGTGGAGGCGACGGGCAGGTGGTAGTAGACAAAAGCGCCTGCGGCGGGGATGAGTATCCCGATAATTACGGTGGCAATTGCTGAAACCATGAACCAGCGTAAAAATGCCCTTGCCTGGTTGTGGTGGCCGAGCAGTTCAAGGGCGAAGAACAGGATCAGCATCTCCGGGCCAAGGCTCATGTATGCCGCGCGCGCACTGGCTTCGATCGCGGGGTGACGGGCAAGCCACTGGTACATATCAAGCCAGTTCAGCCCGAGCGCGCGATCGGCTGTTGCCAGTGCCTCATCCCATCTGGGCAAGGGCAGAATTCCGGTGAGGATGACACCCAGAATTGAAACGGCATTGGTGAACAGCACCAGCGCGAGAACGGTGCGGGTGAGATGGGCTAATCTGTGGGTTATTAGGGGGAAACTTCTCCACCGGCGGCAAATCACAAGAACCACGGCCAGAACGATCGATCCAGCGAGGATCCTCAGTTGCGAGGAGGCTTCCAGGCGAAAGGAGGTTTCCGCTAGAAGGATGGCATCAGAGACGGCGACCACCAGGGTGATGGCCCACTCTATCGGCATCGAGGCAACTCCCTGCAAGTTTAATGGATAGCACCAGCGGCGGCGAGCCAGATCGCGGTTTCCGGATAGAGAAGGAGGCCGGCGCTCGCGAGGGCGATACCGTAGGGGATGCCGGTGCCGGGCTCGTGCAGGCGGACGACCCAATGGCGTGCCAGGAGAACTCCCGGCAAAGGCCATTTTCGAAGCCCGATGATCGAGACGGTGAGCAGACCGCCGAGAGCGCTGGCGGAAAGCGCGTAATCGCCGAGATGATCGAAACCGAGCCAGATCGCCGTCGCCGCCGCGAGCTTTGCATCGCCGCCGCCGATCCAGCCGCGCGCAAACAAGCCGAACGCGAGTATGAGCATCGCGGCGCCACAGCCGAGATGCCACAAAATTTCCGTCGCGGGGAGGCCGCAGACGAGCGCCATGGCAATGAACAGGACGGCGAGCGCGATCGAGATGCGATTCGAAATGGTCAGCGTCAAGAGGTCGGAAATGGCGGCGAAGACCATCAGGGCCGGAAAAAATAAAAGCGTCGCGGCTTCAAGCATGATCTTTCAAAGTCCATTCCAATGCCAAGCGGATAATGGTTCGCGGCGCTCCACCCCGAATTGTCTCGCGCCTCGCGCGGAGGGTTTGGACGACCAACATACTCGAACCCGGTAGCCGGGAATTTGCGCTCTCAAGCTGATGCGGGGCCGGGGCCATTAACCAGCTAAAGCAGTGGCGATAGGCCCGAAGAAATTGGCCGAAATAGTCGTGCCGATTGAGGTCACGGCGGTGACGATGCCGATCGAAATCAAGCCGGCGATGAGGCCGTATTCGATGGCCGTGACGCCAGACTCATCGCCAGCAAACTGGACCAATGAAGTCATCATGGGGTAAGGCTCCTGCCGGTTTCGGGCGCCCCGCCGCGCGCACTGTTTGGCGTCCCCGCTTTCGAAAAGGCGGTGCCTTGCAGTTGCACGGCGGGCGGGCCGGTTACGTGTACGCTAGGCGGCTGGGGCTAAAGCGGCGGCCGACCGCGGTGAATGTGGCCGAGAGGCTGGTGCCGACAGTGGTCACGGCGACGATGATCACGACGGCGATCAAAGCGGCGATGAGACCATATTCGATGCCCGTGACGCCGGACTGATCATCGATAAAGCGACGCAACAAATGGCGCATGAGCCGCTCCTCTGTTCGCGCCCCACCGGACGCCCGTGTTTGGCACAGGCGCACACAGGCGGCGCGGACGCTAACCGGCTGGGGTTAAAGCGGTGGCGACGGACGTGAAAGTGGTCGAAAGTTTCGATCCGACCGAGGTCACGGCGACGATGATGACGACGGCGATCAAAGCGGCGATGAGACCATATTCGATGGCCGTGACGCCGGCTTGATCGTTGATAAAGCGGTGAAACAAATTACGCATGCTTAAAACTCCTGAATTCCCGGTTGCCTAAAGATTCCAGTCCAGGTATTTGCCTGAGTGTTTCTGGAATGCGGCGATAATAAACAGCCATAAATTGAAAAGCACTTAGTCACTCTCATAAACATTTATCTTAACGCACAATAACTTTTTTATTGGTTATCTATATGTTTATTGTAAGTCTTTGGATTTAAACCCCCGTCTTTTGGGGGAAGAGGCTTTAGCCGTTCTTTTGGTCATAGACTGACCCCTTAAAATGGGCGCCCCGCGCGGATGAGATTTGTCATAGCTTTCCGAACCAAACGACTGCGGCCGCCAGGCCGGCGGGAGCCGAAAGCCCCGCGCTAAAAAAAAGATTCTTCACCCGGTTACGAAAAGTACCGTATCCTTCGGCGGGGACAAGAAGATCCTCTTCGCATTTGGCCCTCAGAAAGAGACCCAGGCCGAATATAGCGATTACGATGATGTTATGAAGGCTCGGTGCGAGCACCGCGGCGCACATCGCCAAGTGCAAATATGCGGAATATATCGGGTGCCGTACGATGTTGTAAGGACCTCCCGTCACAAGTAAGCGCGCCGAAGGAAAAATTGCAAAGCTTCGTCTAATCGTATAAAGCGCCCATGCTAGAATTAGTATATAAAAAACAATAGTATAGAAAAAGACAACTCCGGCATAACCTGAGACAGTTCTATGAAATTCAAGAAAAGACAAAGCTGGATAACTTATTACCAGTCCGACGATGCCGAATTTCGGCGGCGGCGGCCCCGCCAAAAGTGGGCTGCGAAAAATAAGGATAAGAAGAAATAGCGGGAACGCTAAGCCGATCATAAATAACTCCGGCGGTTGCCCGTGTAGCCGAACCACTACTATAATGAAGGAAATAAGTATTAAAACTCTATCCGCCCACGGCCAAAAGCCCGCGCGTTTGTCGTAAATTTCGTTGAAATGAGCCAACACTCCACCCCGCAGTCTCGATAGACGAGACCTCCAGATACCTAGACTTTCCACCATTCTGTTACGTCGCCTCCGAGGGACCAGCAACCGCTGTCGTATTAAGAACACCAGTTAATATCGATATCACGGCTCGGACGAAATCAATGCGGCGTGCGGCATGCGCCGGGGTCACAACTTCCGCCGAGGGGCCGAGCAAGAGACGTCCAGGCATGAACCAAATAGTTCCACGGGCTTGCGCGAACCTTGCCCAAGCCTCGTCTCGCCAATAATGCCGCTAACCCCTCACGGCGTTACTGCACACACCGGGAGAGACCGTTGGGTGCGCTCTCGCATTTGCGCCGACCGCTGGAAAAGTGAAAATAAGCGCCGGGCAGGATCGAGCGCGGTAATCGCCGCCCCGCCGGTTGTCCAATCGACACAAATCTGCTTTGATAACGCCTTAGATCCGAGCCGCCGGCGCGGACCGGCCGCTGGCCGAAACTCGAACCCCTGGAGCGCCATGGCTGCGCCTCTTTTCGCGGATTATCTTGCCGAGCGCCGTATTTTGCGGCGAAAATTGTCCTATTGGCGAATCGCCGCCGTCGCGGCGCTGATCCTGGCCGCCGCCGCCGCGGGCCTCCGCCTGCTTGGATCGGATGGGTCCGTGGGCTTCACGCCACATATCGCGAGGCTCGCCATCGAAGGCGTCATCACCGGCGATCGCGAAACCCTTAAACTGATCCAGAAAATAGAAGATTCCAAAGCCGCCGAGGCGGTTCTGATTTCGATCGAAAGTCCCGGCGGCACGACCTCGGGAGCGGAGCGGCTCTACGATGCGATCCGCCGTCTCTCGGCGAAGAAACCGACGGTTGCCGTGGTCGGGAGCGTGGCCGCCTCCGGCGGTTATGTTGCAGCTCTTGGGACCGACCGGATTGTCGCGCTGGGAAATGCGCTGGTTGGTTCGATCGGCGTCCTCGTTCAATATCCGAACTTCGCCAAATTGCTCGACACGGTTGGGGTGAAAATGGAGGACGTGAAGTCTTCCCCGCTCAAGGCTTCGCCGAATGGGTTCGAGCCAACGAGTCCGGAAGCGCGTGCCGCGCTCGCCGCGCTCGTTGGCGACAGTTTCACCTGGTTCAAAGTGCTCGTGAAGGAGCGAAGGAACATGACCAGCGAGCAGCTGGAGGCTGTCGCGGATGGACGGGTCTTTACCGGCCGCCAAGCGATGGAACTGCATCTTGTCGATCGCCTCGGCGGCGAGCGTGAAGCCATCGAGTGGCTGGAGCAGGAAAAAAATATCCCCAAGCGTCTGCCGGTGCGGGACTGGAAACAGGAACGGACCCTGGAACGTTTGGGCATCTTGAGCTTTTCCGCGCGGGCGGCGGAATTCCTCGGGCTTGGCGGGCTGAGCGGTGCGCTCGATCGTGCCGCGAGTGCCGCGCAAGAGCGTATGCTTGACGGCCTTGTTTCGATTTGGCAAGTTGGCGGCGCCAACTGAGGCCCGGCGCGCCACGGGTGAGTTTTGGACAAAGAAAAATTGGGGGGATGGGCCGATGATCAAATCCGAGCTCGTACAGCGGATTGCCAACCGTAATCCGCACCTCTACCTCCGCGATGTAGAAAAAATCGTCAATGCAATTCTCGATGAAATCACCGGCGCCTTGTCGCGCGGCGACCGGGTCGAACTGCGTGGGTTCGGCGCCTTCTCGGTGAAACACCGGGACGCAAGGGTTGGCCGCAATCCGCGCACCGGAGCGCATGTTCCGGTGAACGAAAAGACGGTTCCCTTTTTCAAGACCGGCAAGGACATGCGGGAGCGCTTGAATCGAGGCTATGGCGGCTGAAGCTTGCCGCTCGCAATTGCACGCCGAAGGTTCGATTGCTCGCGATAAAGCATTGGCCAGGCCTCGAGAGGAGCGCGGCCCCCTCCCAATCGGCCCGGCGTTTTCCTTTGCTTCGGGCATCCCCCGCGGGGTCTTACCAACTAGCGAAAAATCATCTAGAAGCGCGCTGTGAACGCGCGCGAATTCATCGGCGGACGTAAATGAAGCGATTTGTCAAAGTTCTTTTTCTGGTTCTGCTCGCGCTTCCCGCAATAGCCTTGCTGGTGGCCAACCGCCATGACGTGATTATATACCTCGATCCTTTTGCCGGGCCCGCACCAGAGGGCACCCAAATCACCGTGCAGCTTTTCATTGTCATAGGCGTTGCGATCATGGTTGGGGTTATTTTTGGCAGCCTCGTGACCTTTTTCGAACAAGGCAAATACCGCCGCGCAGCGCGCCGAGCGAGAGCCGAAGTGGTTTCCTTGCGGGCGGAAGTCGTGAGGCTATCCCTTCTCCGGCCGGGCGAAAAACGGAAGATTCCGTAACCTTTTCAAGGAACGCCTTAAGCTGAAAACGCTCGGGCGGCCGGCGACGCCAGCAAAAAACTCGCGGCCATGGTAGAAACGAACCATCCCCCTCGATCTATGCCGGTGAGAACGGCCGATGAGCGTCATCGTCAAAATCTGCGGCCTCGCGACGGAAGCCGGGCTCGACGCGGCGCTGGCCTGCGGCGCCGACATGGCCGGCTTTGTCTTTTTTGACAAGAGTCCGCGGCATGTCTCCTTGGAGCTGGCCGCAAATCTCGGCCGGCGTGCGGCGAACCGGACGTGCAAGGTCTTGGTGACGGTCGATGCCGGCGATGCCTTGCTCGCGGCGGCGATCACGGCGGTCGATCCCGGGCTCCTCCAATTGCATGGAGGCGAAACCCCCGAACGGGTCGCCGCCATTCGTGCCCGTTTCGGCCTTCCCGTGATGAAGGCGATCGGGATCTTTGAGCCCGCTGACCTCGCACTTGTGCCGGTCTTCGATGGTGTGGCCGATTTCCTGCTGTTCGACGCCAAGCCGCCCCGCGCCACTGGCCGGCCCGGAGGCAGCGGGACCCGCTTCGACTGGAGCTTGCTTGGCATGATCGAAACCAAAAAGCCGTGGCTCCTCGCGGGCGGCCTCGACGCCAGCAACGTGGCGGAGGCGCTCGCCCAAACCCGCGCGCCGGGTGTCGATGTTTCCTCCGGAGTCGAAAATGCTCCGGCCGTAAAGGACGCAAACAAGATCGCGGCTTTCATCGCGGAAGCCCGGGGGGCAGCTGAAAAGCTTGGTCCGGCCGGGCGGAGCGGCTAATACTGCGGCACGCCGAAACGGCCCCGGTCACTTTTGCCCTGAAAGATCCTGATCGAACGTTAGCAAGTAAAGGCGGATGCAGTGCCACCAGCTCTCAATTCGTTTCGCACCGGCCCCGACGAAACCGGGCATTTCGGAATCTTCGGCGGCAGGTTCGTGGCCGAAACCTTGATGCCGCTGATCCTCGATCTCGAGAAACATTACAACGCCGCCAAGACCGATCGGGCCTTCAAGGCCGAACTCGACAATCTGCTTGCCCAGTATGCCGGGCGGCCTAGCCCGCTTTATTACGCCGAGCGAATGACCTTCTATGTCCGCCAAAAAGCCGCCGCTTCCGGCAGGCCAGGCGGCGCAAAAATCTACTTCAAGCGCGAGGAACTGAATCACACCGGCGCGCACAAGATCAACAATGTGCTTGGCCAAATTCTTCTCGCCCGCCGGATGGGCAAATCACGCATTATCGCCGAGACAGGAGCGGGCCAGCATGGCGTCGCGACGGCCACCGCTTGCGCGCGCTTCGGGCTCGACTGCGTTGTTTACATGGGTTCCGTCGATGTCGAGCGCCAAAAGCCCAATGTCTTTCGCATGAAGCTGCTAGGCGCCAAGGTCGTGCCGGTCGAATCCGGCGCCAAGACCCTGAAGGACGCGATGAACGAGGCCTTGCGCGATTGGGTCACCAATGTCGCGGATACATTCTATTGCATCGGCACGGTGGCCGGCCCGCATCCCTATCCCGCCATGGTCCGCGATTTCCAATGCGTGATCGGCGAGGAAACCAGGGCGCAAATGCAGGCCGCCGAGGGAAGGCTGCCGGATTCGCTGTTTGCCTGTATCGGCGGCGGCTCCAATGCCATCGGCCTGTTTCATCCCTTCCTCGACGATCCTTCCGTGGAAATTTTTGGCGTCGAGGCGGCCGGCTTCGGCCTCGACAAAAAGCACGCCGCCTCGCTCGCCGGTGGTAGGCCAGGCGTTTTGCATGGCAACCGCACCTATTTGCTGATGAATGAAGACGGGCAGATCGAGGAAGGCCATTCCATCTCGGCCGGGCTCGACTATCCCGGCATCGGTCCCGAACACGCCTGGCTGAAGGAGGCGGGGCGGGTAAAATATCTTTCGGCAACCGACGCCGAGGCGCTGAAAGCGTTTCAGCTTTGCGCCAAACTGGAGGGGATCATTCCGGCGCTCGAGCCCGCGCATGCGTTGGCCAAGGTGGTCGAACTCGCTCCGCAAAAGCCCGAGGAACATTTATTGGTGGTCAATATTTCGGGGCGCGGCGACAAGGATATTTTTACCGTCGCCGATCATTTAGACGGCATGGCGCCGTCGCATCGCGCCTTTGGGTCCGTCAAGCACCTGTCCGGGCTCAATACATATGAGACGGCGGTGGATCGCCTTGGCCGAGAGGTTGGAGATACTCTGCCGGAGATTGTCCGGCAAGGGAGTCATGCGACCGGTGTGGTTGAACCTTTGGGCTAAGGCGTCGGCGAAGGCCTGTAATTTGCCGATTCGATCGGCAGATCGTAAGTTGCATAGAACTCATATCGCCAAGTCGATCGGGCGCGTTCGACGCAGCCGTTGAGGTCGGGCCGCTTGGGCGGCAGCACGAAGAGCTCCAGTCCGCGCGCTTGGCATTCGGCTTCGAAGACGGATTTGAACTCGGTTCCGCCATCGACCCTGCCTCCTGCTCGCCCAGGATCCCGATGATCTGGTCTTCCGTGAACCTCGAACCCTTCATTGTCCGCCCCTCTTCGGTTGGCGGACTCTACCCAATTCCGGAGGAATTTTCGGGGCTCAGGTCACCAGCCTTGGCTTCAGACCCGAATATCCCGGCAGCCCCTCCGAGAAGCTGCGCCGTCCATTGCGTGATCTGATTGGCGTGAACGTTGAATTGTTGCGCTAACTTGGCCAACGTCCTCTCGCCCTTCAAACAGCCAATGCCACTTTCGCCTTGAATGCCGGGCTGTGGTTCCGGCGCGTTCGTTTCGTCATCGACTCTCTCCTGGTCCGCAGCCATCCTGGCCGCTGTCAGGCAGAAACTCCACTTATCGCACTGTTCAAATTTCGCCGAGCCAACTCTCATTTCATCAGTGTCCAGCTATTGTTTTGTTATGTTTCCCGTCCCTTTAACCACCTCACACAATCCACTAGCGCTGGCGTTGATAATGTAACGCAAGTTTAGCAGTGTGCCGCTCTGATCAATCGTGCCCTGAAGGGTAACGGTGACCCCATCTTGGTTACTGCCGGCAAGCGAAACATTCGAGCCGTCGACTGTAACCTTAAGATCGATCTCCTTGAGGACATCCTTGATGCATCGGGAGCCAAGATGCGTTTTGCCGATCAGTTGTCCCTGCGAGTCTCGGCTAATCACCGTCGCGAACGTAATTGGCGCCATAGCGGAATTCCTCGACTGGAAAGTGCCCGACCATGTCCCCCCGACATCAGCGCTAGCGTTGCGAATCACGCTCGCGCTGCGGAGCAAAGGTCCCAAGGGTCCAAAGACCCTCACTTTCCCCGATTCCGCCATATAGACCCTCCCGTTGGCGACGGTCGGGGGAACGAATTTGGCGTAGCCGTTTACGTCGAGTCGCTGCTCCCACAAGCGATTTTGCAAGTTGGAGGCATCATAGGCGCGCAATAGACCGGTGTGTTTTGTCTGCCCAACCTCTGCATCGTTGGCATTGGTGTTGTCCATTGGTACCGACTCCCAGAGGATCACAGAGCCGGGCCGTTGGTTGTTCGAAGAGAGTGACAACGCGCCACCAGGACCTGTGTAAAGTGGGGAGGGATCGGAGCTTTGATCGACCGGAGTTGCGATACGGTCTGGTGTCTTGCATGACAATGGCTGACCGGCCTTGTCGACGAAGAGGCCGTTCGAATACTCGAAGCTCTTAAGGATGTCCCACTTGCCATGGACGTAGATGCGATAATGAGACCCAGAATCTTGAGTCCAGATGACCGGTGATCCATGGATCTGGCCGAAGACCTGAGTCTTGTCGGCTTTGTCACCGGGTGTGCACGGACCGTTCGCGTAGTGATTTTGGCTGGTTGCTTGCTGTAAGTTGTTCTCGCAGAGGACTTGGTTTTTTAAGTTTAATTTCTGAGCCGCGATCACGTAATCCTGCATCACGGTAGCGCGGAAGCATTGCTTTATCATGGTATCGTCTAGGAGTGGACCATGACCCAAATTACCGGTGTCCAACAGGTAGATGCGCCCCTCCTTACCACCGGCTATCAGGAGTTGGAGCCCCGGGAGCAGCACGGGGCCGGCGGAGCTCAGATCCAGATTGCACGAATCAAGGCATTGCTGGTTGTGTGGTGTGAACCAATGGAGCTCCTGAAGGTCGGAGCTGAGTTTGACGACACTGCTACCCCGCGGATCTGCAG
>DATBYR010000114.1:0-3369 GCA_036513565.1 Methylocella sp.
GGATGCGATGATATGACGGCGTGTAAGCATGATACTCCCCTGGACAACCTTTGATTGGGTCTTTGAGCCGGCCTTCGGCGCATTCTAGCCGGTGTTCACTCGAATTTGCTCTAGTCTGATAGTTAGAGACGGGATCTCGACGATTGGCCGAGACTTGTTGCGGCGCACACTTGGCCCAATCCCGCAAGCGCACGGGCGGGCACTAACACGCGCTTCGCAGGCGAAATTGTGTCGAACTCTTGCCTTCAAACCCCAAGAGGTGCGGCAAAAGCCGTCAGCGTAAAAATTTTTTAAAACCGCCTCGTAACAAAGGGCACGGCGGCCACGTCCCTGATCAAAGCGGCATCAGTCGCTTGCAAAACCGGCTTTCCAACAAGGATGACCAACCATGACCATTCGCACCCGTATCGCGCTCGGCGTCTCTGCCGCGGCTCTCTCGCTCAGCCTGGCGCTCGCGCCCGCGGCGTTCGCCCAGGACAAGATGGGCAAGGACGACGGCATGAAAAAGGACACCATGTCCAAGGACGCCATGAAAAAGGACGACGGCATGAAGAAGGACAGCATGTCCAAGGACGCCATGAAAAAGGACGATGGCATGAAGAAGGACGAAATGAAGAAGTAAGCGTTGCGGCTTGGTTTCCCCTGCAGGCTCGTCCCGCTCGGGGCGGCCTGCAGCGTCGTGGCGCGCCAAACCTCAGGAACGTCCGGCTATTTCTTCTTGCCTTTACCCTTGCGGGCGGCATAGCGCGCATCGCGCTTTGCCTTCTGCTCGGCTTCCAACGCTGCTTGTCGTGCGGCTTCCTCCTCCCTTTCGCGGGCAAGCTTTGCCGCGGCTTCGGCTGCCGCCTGTTCCTCGCGGCGCCTTTGCTCGGCTTTCTCGGCGTCGCGCGCCTCCTTGGCCTTGGCGCGGGCGGCCGCAATCGTCGCGCGCTCAGCGAGGCGGGCGGCGACGGCGGGATCATCGGGCCCGGGCTGGGCACGGAATTTGTTCAGAAGATTTTGCTTCGCCTGTTGTGCCGCCTTTTGCCGGTCCGCGAAATCTGGTTCCTTGAATCCACTCATTGAACGGGGCCTTGTCTCTTTCGTCTGTGTTTATTCGCTTGGTTTTCATATCACCGGTCTGCGACCGCCGCGTGATCTGCGCAATCGGCGGTGTAGCGCCGACCGCGCTCCGGCGCCACCAAATATCCATGCCATATTGTGATCTCACTCACAAAAGAACGCATGGCTTGCACCTATTGTCCGCGCACTTCAACCGGGAGCGACGGGAAAATGATCGGCACTTGGTGGACGAGCAGGAAGGTCGGGTTTATCGCCGCCACTATGACGCTTGCCGGCGCGGCGGCTTTTCTGTGGATCGCACTGGCCTATCCGAAGCCGGTCGCGGTCGCGGAGCTCGGCGCGGAATGGCAATGTCACAGGACGGCTTTTGTCTGGACCTCCTGCAACAGGGTTCGACAGACCGAAACCGGTACCGTGGCGCAGAGTGCGCGCAAGGATACGCCGTGCCCGCAGCGGCGAGGGTTGAACGGCTGAGTCGGCGTGGTAGAAGCGGGCTAGATCATGATCCGGAAAATCGGATCATGATCTGAGGTCCAGCGCTTTCGCAATCGGCCATTGCAAACCATGAGCGAACCCGAAGGGGGCGACAATCGCCGCGGCGCCATCGCCGGGCTCATCATCGCGGTCGTCCTGCTGGCGGTCGGGGTATGGCTGGCGCATGATCTGACCGCCGCCAGCAAGATGCAGGATTGCGTGATGTCAGGTCGAACCAACTGCAACGTCATCGAGCCGGCCCGCTGACAAAGCCCGCGGCATGGTGATTCGAATCACATAAATCTAAGCGCCTCGCTCCTATGCTCGCTCGCTGAGAACAGGAGTTGCGGCCATGATTTCCCGTTTTTGGAACTGCAAAGACCTCGCATTCGTCGCAATGATCGTGGCGCTGGCCTGCGTCGCGGCTTTCCTGTCGATCAAGCTGATGCGGCCCAAGCCGCTTGCGCACGCGACGCTTGGCGTCGAATGGCAGTGCAAGCCGTCGCTCGTGTTTGCGACCTGTCACAGGATCGCTCACGTCAGGCCGGCGAGGCCGAGCGGCAAGCAGGCGTGAGCGGCGCGAGATTCCTGCCGGACTCCTGATGGCCGGAGCGTGCCTTGCGCCCGCCTGAGGAATGACATAATTGCCCCGATCTTACTGATTTGTAACAAGACAACGCGCATCAAGCCCGTCAGCAATGTTGCAGCCGGCGCCGGTTGACGCGAATATGTGCGTCACCTTTCACGATCTGGTTCAACAGGGGTGTCCTAAAATGAACGCGTCCAGCCGCTTCAAGATCGTCGTTCCGCTGGTGTCGGCGATCGCATTGTTGGCGCTGTCAGCCCACGCGGAAGATCAGCCCAAGGGAAACGGCCAGCCGCCCCCGGGCAAGCAGATGCCGTCCAAGGCCGCAGTTCAGACTCCCAAGGCGGTTCAAGCTCCCAAGGCGGTTCAAGGGCGTCCGCCGGGCGGCGGGCAGGGCGGGGGACCCAATGCGCGTTACGCACGCGGCGCACTGCCGACCCGCGACTACGGCGGACAAGCCTATCGCGGCCATCTCGCCTGGGAGGGCGGACGCTGGCACCACGAAGTGCACAATGGACGCGACGGCTATTGGTGGGACGTCGGAGGCGTCTGGTACTACTACCCGCAACCAATGGACGGCCCGCCCGCCTACATCTCCGAGGATTATGCGGACGACATTCCCTACGGCGCCCCGCCGGTGGATGCGCAATATGCACCGCCTCCGGGAGCCTACGCGCCACCGCCACCGCCCCCGCCGCCGGATCCAGCCGCGAGCGCCATTGGCGGTGCGGTTGTCGGCGGCTTGCTCGGCGGCCTCTTGACCGGCCGCGCAACCGGCGCGGCAGCCGGCGCCGTCATCGGCGGCGCGACCGGCGCGATCGCCGGTGCCACGGCCGCGTCGCAGCCGGGTTATTATTGGGCGCAAGGCAACTGCTACTATCGCTATCCGTCGGGGCAGTACGTCCAGGCCGATCCGCGCGCCTGCTACTGAACCGAAAATTTCGAGGTCTTTGGATCGAAGCGCGGCTCAGCTCCGCGCTTCGATTTTTTTGCGTGCCGGTTTCGGCCGGCGATCGGGCGGGGCTTTTCGTGAGGCCGCTGGACGGCCGCACACCCTGAAATCATCGCGACGGTCAGCAGCCCCGGCAGATCGACCCTATCATCTTGTCGACCTTCGCTTCTTCACGATCGATCGCGGCACTGGTGCCAAGCAAAGGCCCCTTCATCGGGCCTTCGCCGATGCCGGATGACGATAGCGCTGTGCCCAGCGAGTTAGTGCCAGGCGCAGCGGCGCTGCTGCCGAAGGC
>DATBYR010000115.1:0-8535 GCA_036513565.1 Methylocella sp.
TCATCACACAGTCGGCGCCGGCCGCGATCGCCTTGGCGAGATCGCCGGAATATTTGATGCCGCCATCCGCGATGACCGGGACATTGGCGGCCCGCGCGGCTTCGGCGCAATCCATGATCGCGGTGAGCTGGGGCACACCGATCCCGGCGACGATCCGTGTCGTGCAGATGGAGCCGGGGCCGATGCCCACCTTGATCGCGTCGGCACCGGCGTCGATCAGCGCCTTCGCGCCGTCGGCGGTCGCCACATTGCCTGCGAGGAGCGCGACTTTGTTCGACGCGAGCTTCAATCGCGCAACCTGATTCAACACGGCCTGCGCGTGGCCATGCGCGGTGTCCACCACGATGCAATCGGCGCCGGCATCGATCAACATGAGCGCGCGTTCGTAACCCTGATCGCCCACGGTCGAGGCGGCGGCGACCCGAAGCCTGCCCTCCGCATCCTTGCAGGCGGCCGGATGCAGCGTCGCCTTTTCCATGTCCTTGACGGTCACCAGCCCGACACAGCGGAAATCGTCGTCAACGACAATGAGTTTTTCCAGCCGATGTTGATGCAGGAGGCGGCGCGCCTCGTCCTCGTTCACGCCCTCGCGGACCGTGATGAGATTTTTGGTCATCAGTTCGCTGACGGGCTGCAACGGATTATCGGCGAACCGGACATCGCGGTTGGTCAATATGCCGCATAGCCTCGCCGGCTTCCCGCTTGGGCCGCGCTCGACCACGGGAATGCCGGAAATCCCGTGCCGGCGCATCAGCGCTTGGGCATCGGCGAGGGTTTCATCTGGAAAAATCGTGATCGGATCGACCACCATGCCGCTTTCGTAGCGCTTGACCTTGCGAACTTCCTCGGCCTGTGCGGCGGGATCGAAATTGCGATGAATGACGCCTATTCCGCCGGCCTGGGCAAGCGCGATGGCGAGCTTCGCCTCGGTGACCGTATCCATTGCGGAAGAGACGATCGGAATGTTCAAACTGATCGTGGAGGTGAGTTTCGTCTTTAGTTCGGCCGCGCCGGGCAGGATTGCCGAATGACCCGGCAGAAGCAGCACATCGTCAAAAGTGAGCGCTTCGTTGAGCGAGGGTCGCGTGATCAAAGCCAATGCCAACTCCGTAATTTGCCTCGCGGCGGCGGCTTGCCTCGCGGTACCGCCGCGAGAGTTCGCGCGGGAACGGATTTTTGTAACATAGCGCCGGTCGAGAGTTGCGGACGGCTCATAGCACGCCCGTGCTGGAGCGCAAAGGAGAGCGCGCATCCGCGGGAAAGCGTCAAGACTTTGGAACGCCGCATTCACATTACGGCTGGCGTGGCATTCTCTCTTGGCACGAGAAAAGACGACGCCGGCAAGTTGGATCGCGCGCCCTTGCAAGCCGCGCGAACGTGTGGTGCACGTTCGATCCCGCATGGCCCACACGGGCAAACAAGGAGATACGCCAACTAACCAAACTGCCGAAGCCCGTCATGCTCAGCGAGGCGAATTTCGTGATTGCGGAGGATTCGAGTCTCGCGCCAAGGCCGGCGCCATGGGACCAACGGGGAAAGGCGTGCCAGGCGAAGCGCTCGAGAAACTGCGCGTTTCTCTTCCTCCGGCAATTAGAGCCTGTTTCGAAAGAGTCGCGCAGCTTTTTCGGAACATGCTTTAATGCGGCTGAGGGCTCGCCAATGGGCTAAGGTTCCCGATGAAATTATGTAGAGGTAGACCATGGTTTACATGAAAACGTTTTACCCAGGAATGCCTCAATCATGATCAATGTTGCAAAGTGGCCGGCGACCGGAAGTTAGGTCCAGTCGATTTTTGCGGCGCTGCAGGCATAAGAAAGTGTGTGTTTGCATTCGAGGCGGGTATTCCAAGTTTTATTTTCGCGCCGGATTGCGGCACGACTGCTGGCACTTGGACTGATAACGTCGGATTCCCCTGGAGTCTAAAGGGTGGCGATAGTTCGGCATTTGGTGGCGGGTCTACCACATTCTCGGGCACGGTTGACACGGGCTCCGGCTATTTTGGCTGCGGGATTTGGGACGTGGCCGGGACACGTAACGGCACGAAAATTGATTTCACGGCCACGGATCGCGGATCGAGATGCGCTGCGTCGGCTACGTTCACAGGAGCGTATACCGACTGCAATAAAGCAAATGGTTCGTGGACCAATTCGGACGGGGGCAGCGGTACCTGGTCTTGGAACCGGACCAATACGGTTGGCGCCCAGACAGTTAGCGTTAGGCCCAACGCATCGCCTAATTGGACACGCGGGCCTGCTAATGCGGCTTCCCCCGCAAAGCTGCACTAGCGAGCTGTGTAGAAAAAAGGGACGCGAACCACAAAACTTCCGCCAACTATCGGTTGCACTGTGGCTTGATCAATTTCAGTTGCATTTCGCTTCACTTGGGAGAGGATGGGCCATGAAAACATTTTTCTTCGGACGCTTTCCTTTTCCCTGGTATCTCAGTCTCGTCGGCACTTGGCTTGTCGTTACTACCCTTTATGTTCTCGCCGCCTTGGTGTTTCAATCCCCTGCACCTTCCGCGCTTGTGACCGGGATGAGTCTCTTAGTTCCGTTTAATTTTTCGACGGCTTTTGCCGCCTACGGCGGTTTTCTGCTGCTTTTGATTCGACCTCACGAGTTTCCTGCCATATTATACGTTTGGGCCATCGTCCCGACGTTGACGCTCATCCTCATCCTGGGGGCCGACTGGTTTATGCATAAAATCGGCATCCCCAGAACCTTTGTTAAAATCCTATTTAATCTTATATTTCTGTTATTGTTGACGTTGCTCGTGAATTTTGCCTTGTGGCAAGCATGGATCCCGCCCGAGATCTCCATTTAACTAATCCCGCCGTCGGCCCTCTCGGTGTAAACGAGATGCTCTACCAACTAAGCTAACTGCTCCTGATCGTCCTTGCACGGCGAAAGGGGGTCGCATACTGGGTTTCGAGCGTCAATGCGATTGCGCCGTGCACGTGGCATGACCCCCAGAGTACGCCCCGGCGCATACTTTTTAACTGATTGATCCTTGAGAGCTGTCCGTGCAGCCGATTATTTCCGTGTCTGGTCTCAGCAAGACCTATGCCTCTGGCTTCCAGGCCCTCAAGAGAATCAACCTGGAGATCCGCCAGGGAGAGATATTTGGCCTGCTTGGTCCAAATGGCGCAGGCAAGACGACGCTGATCAATATCATCTGCGGGATCGTCAATCCGACCGGAGGCGCCGTCATGGCTGGCGGCCATGACGTCGTCCGCGACTACCGGGCTGCGCGATCCAAGATCGGTCTTGTCCCGCAGGAATTGTCCACGGACGCGTTCGAGACGGTCTGGGCGACCGTGAGCTTCAGCCGCGGTCTCTTCGGCAAGCCTGCCAACCCGGCCCATATCGAGAAGGTGCTGAAGGACTTGTCCCTATGGGACAAGAAGGACAGCCAGATCAGGATGCTTTCGGGCGGCATGAAACGCCGCGTGATGATCGCCAAGGCCCTTTCGCACGAGCCGCAAATCCTCTTCCTCGACGAGCCAACGGCGGGCGTCGATGTCGAGCTTCGGCGCGACATGTGGGAGATGGTGCGATCGCTGCGCGCCACCGGCGTCACCATCATCCTGACCACCCACTACATCGAGGAGGCCGAGGAGATGGCCGACCGGATCGGGGTGATCAGCAAGGGCGAGATCATCTTGGTGGAGGACAAGGCGGCGCTCATGACCAAGCTCGGCAAGAAGCGGCTAACGCTGCATTTGCAGCGCAGGCTGGATCACATCCCGGCCGGACTCGCCGGTTATCAACTGGACCTGTCAGCCGACGGAAACGAGTTGGTCTACACCTTCGACGCGCAACGCGACCGGACAGGAATCGCCGCGTTGATGAAACGGCTAAGCGAGCTTGGGATCGACTTCAAGGATCTAAAGACAAGAGAAAGCTCGCTGGAGGAGATCTTCGTCAGTCTCTTGAGGGCAACGCCATGAACGTTCACGCGATCCGCGCAATCTATCTTTTCGAGATGGCGCGGACTTGGCGCACGCTGCTGCAAAGCATCGTCGCGCCGGTCATCTCGACATCGCTTTATTTCATCGTCTTCGGCGCGGCTGTCGGCTCGCGTATGACGGCGATCGGCGGAATCAGCTACGGCGCCTTCATCGTGCCGGGATTGATCATGCTGTCGCTCCTGACGCAGAGTATCTCCAACGCCTCCTTCGGTATCTTTTTCCCGAAGTTTTCCGGCACGATTTACGAGATCCTCTCGGCGCCGGTCTCCTACATCGAGATCGTGATTGGCTATGTGGGCGCGGCGGCCAGCAAGTCGATCCTGCTGGGCTTGATCATATTGATCACCGCGCGGATGTTTGTGGCGTTCGAGATCGTCCACCCGTTGTGGATGCTCGCTTTTCTCATCCTCACTTCTGTCACGTTCAGTCTGTCCGGCTTCATCATCGGTATCTGGGCCGATGGCTTCGAGAAGCTGCAACTCGTGCCGCTGCTGATCGTCACGCCGCTGACTTTCCTTGGCGGCAGTTTCTACTCGATCGACATGCTGCCGCCCCTTTGGCGGACGATCACGCTGGCCAATCCCGTCGTCTATCTGGTGAGCGGGTTCCGCTGGAGTTTTTACGGGACCTCCGAGATCAGCGCCGGCGTTAGTCTGGCCATGATCATGGCCTTCTTGATCGTGTGCCTGGCGGCGGTGGGGTGGATCTTCAAGACCGGATACCGGCTCAGAGCCTGATTGCCCCAAACTTCCCTATGCGGCGCCTTCGACTGGGTGGCCGAAGAGCCGGACCTCTATAGCGGCGCTGAAACGCCGTTTCGATCTTTGCCCCCTCGCACGAGGCGCTCGCGGATATTTTCGCCGGCCGTACCGGTCACCGTCTCGACGACAGATTTACGAGCGGCGAATGGACCAAGCTCGTAACCGGCGCCCCGGTGCTTAGACGCGCGGCCGCGGCGTTCGACTGCCGTCTCGTCCCGGCAAGGGAAGTGCTGACGCGCCTTGTCACATGATTGGCGCTGTCGAAGCGGCGGACTTTGGCCCGGAAGGCGGCAACCTCGGCTATGCCCATCGCAAATACGGAACAGTGCGAGGCGGGCCGAAACGGACATTTATTCAGCTTTTTCTCCTGCCTGACGTCTTTATTTTCACGCCCATTTTCGTGCCAGGCCGCTTCTTCGGGACCGTCCTTGCGGGTGGTTTTTTTGCGTCGGTCTTTTTCGTTGGCGCCTTCGTTTTGAGTTTCTTGGCGGGAGTTTTTTTCATTGCCGCTTTTTTCGCCGGAGCCTTTTTCGCGGCCGTCTTCCTTGCGGCTTTCTTCGCCGCCGCCTTTCTTGCCGGAGCGCTTGGGCGTGGAGAAGGCCCGGCCGCGGTGATTTCAGGAGCGGTCAGGAAATCGACGGCCGCCTTGGTGAAATTCGCTTCATCCTCGATATTCGACATATGCGAGGCTTCCAGCGTGACGAATTTGGCGCCTTCGATGGAACTGGCGACCAAGGCGCCCATCCCTGGCGGCGTCGATAGATCGTGCCGGCCGGCGATGACCAGAACCTTGTTTCTTATGCTTCGAATGGCTTCGCGCTGATCCATGTCGCGTCCAGCGGCGCAAGCGGCCAAATAGCCGTGCAGCGGCGTCCTCCGGACCATCTCCATCACGGCTTCCACTTTTTCCGGATTTGCGTCGCGGAAAGTCTTTGTGAACCAACGCTCGGCGGCCGCCATGGCGACGCCATTCATGCCGGTATCCCGAGCCGATTGAATGCGGTTGTTCCACAGATCCGGACCCGGTATTTGCGCCGCCGCACTGGCAAGCACCGCCCGGCCGATGCGCTCACGCGCATGGATGAGGAGCCATAGTCCGACGATGCTGCCCATCGAAAGGCCCAACCAATGGACTCTTTCGATGCCGAGCGCATCCATGATGGCGAGCACGTCGCGCGCAAGGCCTTCGACTGAATAGGGTCCTTGATTGGCCACGCTTGCGCCGTGCCCGCGCGAATCGTAGCGCACCACCCCGAAATGTTCGGCCAAAGCGGGAATTTGAGGGTCCCAGAGGTGAAGATTGGTGCCCATCGGATTAGAAAGCATCAAGACCTCTTTGTTCTCGTCGCCCTCGATTAAAACATTGAAGGTCTCGCCAGCGATGGTGATGTCGGTCATGCCTTAGCTTCCTATAAGACTGAATTCACGCGCGTGAGAAGCGAAGCCGCGCGCACACTAGTCTAACAAGCTCTCGTCGTACTGCAATGGGTGCATTGAATGGATAAAGCTTTATGCAGGCGTCCGAACAAATCGGGGGGCGGCCGCGTTTCTACTTGTCGACCGCGCGACGCCGCTAATCCGAGCAAGCCTGATCGACTTGCTTATTGACGCTTTCGATGCGGCGCCGGCGGAGGCGCCCGCGGCCGTGCCGATGCATGGGACTAAACTGCAACACTGACGAAATTTTTTTCGCGGCACACGGCTTGCGTAAGGTTCTGGCGCAACTCTGTATTAATGTGACGCGTATCAAATGGATGCAGCAAAAGAATCGCTCGTGACAACTAAGGTGGAGCGGGTCAAAAACCGGCAAAGGTCGCAACGCTTTTAAGGACCCGCTCTGGCTGACATACCGGCACGGAGGTTTAGGTAATGGCCGCAACCAAAAGGATCGAAACAAATAAGGCGTCGCCAGATTTTATCAAGCAGCTCGCGGGATATGGGCTTGCCACCGCGCGTATTCTCTATCATTTGCCGGATCACCCGCGTCTGTTGCAGACCTATATCTGGCAAGACTACGACCTTGCGCCTGATTTTCCGATCCTGATCAAATTCTTGGCGTTCTGGCAGGAAAAGCTCGATGGGCCGCTGCATAGCGTGGTGGTGGGACATTCGAAGCTCATCAAGCCGGCCGAGATTAAAACGCTCGACGGCGAATTTTGGCTGCATTGAAGCGTGCTCTTAGAAAAGTTGCTCGGCTTTTTCAATTCCGGAATGCTCCAACTGTTCGATATTGAGCGGCGTCCTTACCGATCAGATGGTTCCATTTGATCGGTCAGACGCTCATCGTCCAGCATCCCTTATCGGGCCGTGTCGCCGTCGAGGAAAAGCCCGACGTGCTGCGGGATCGGCCCGATCTGGAGCGGCTCTATGCCCGCCTTGAGGATGAATACGAACTCAAGGAGCGCGCGGAACGTTAAAGCGCAAGCTCGATACTCGTCGAAACCGCGCGCACGCTCACCGAATTGATCGACGCCAACCGGGCGACAAGGCTCGAAGCGACAATCGTGGTCCTGATTCTGGCCGAAATCTTGATCTCCCTCGGCCAGATTATTTTCTGGCGCCATTGAGGCCGGAGCATTCGGCCAAGGCGAGCGTCTCCGCCTCTTGCGCGGTAAGCCATCGAAACGAAGCGAGTTGATGCCGCGCGAACGTCAATTGCCGTTTGGCGTAGCGGCAGGTGTCGAGCTTAGCCCGCAGCGCCGCCTCGGCAAACGATATTTCGCCGTTAAGATGCGCGATGAGATGCGGCACGCCGTGCGCGCGCATGACCGGCAGCGCGGGGTCGAGGCGGCGCTCGCGGAGCACTGCTGCCTCTTGCAACGCGCCAGCTTCGAGCATGGCGTCGAAGCGCGCATCGATCCGCGCCTTCAGGGCCTCTCTTTCCGTCGTGAGGAATACCGCGAAAACGTCTTTCGCATCGAGGACCGGCAGCGTCCGCGTGGCATGGAAAGAGACGAGACTTTTCCCGGTCGCCTCGAAGACTTCGAGCGCGCGCAATATGCGTTGCGGATCACTCGGCCGCAATCGCGCCGCGGTTGCCGGATCCCGGCGCATGAGGCTGGCATGGAGGTCGGCGGCCGGAACGCCCGCCGCGCGGGAACGCACCTGCGCGCGCACGTCCTTCGGCACCGGCGGTATCGCGGACATCCCTTGCGTCAGGGCCTTGAAATAAAGCCCTGTGCCGCCAACAAAAACCGGCAAGCGCCGCTCCCGCGTTGTCTCGTTGAGCGCAGCGGAAGCATTGGCCAGCCAAAGCCAGGCCGAAAAATTGACCGCGCCATCGATGTGGCCAAACAACCAATGTGGCACCTTCGCCTCGTCTTCGCGATCGGGACGCGCCGTCAACACGCGCAGATCGCGGTAGACCTGCATCGAATCGGCGTTGATCACCACGCCGCCGAGGGCGCGGGCGAGACGAAGCGCCAAGGCCGACTTACCGCTCGCTGTCGGTCCCGCGATGAGGATCGCCGAAACTTGGGTCAAAAGGGTCGTGATATTGGACCAAGGCACCTTTGCTATTGCCGCGAAAGCGACGTACTAACTCTCGTTTGCCATCGCCTGGCGCAATTCGCGCGGGAGCGGAAAAAATACGCTCTCGTCCGCCATCGATACCGTCTCGACGTGCAATTCAAAGCGCATTGCGAAAGCATCCATGATTTCCTCGACGAGAATTTCGGGCGCCGAGGCGCCAGCCGTGATTCCGAGCGAGGAAATATTGCTGAACAAATCCCATTCGACGTCCTCCGCGCGCAGAACGAGACGGGCGAGCTTGCATCCCGCGCGTTCGGCCACTTCCTTCAACCT
>DATBYR010000116.1:0-3575 GCA_036513565.1 Methylocella sp.
ATCAAGTGAGCGCGCATCGTCATTTCCCATGCCCTCAATGAATCACTTGCGCTCCGCGCCGTCAACAAAAAATGCGAAAATACTTATGGACGGATTAATAACGCGATGGGGATCGTGGGCTTTGTGCTCGGCGCGATCTTGCTCGCCGCCGTCTCGGGCCTAACCCAAAGCTCCTGACGCGGGCTTGCCTCACCGGTCCGGCCGGTCCAAACACGACGCTATTGACATCGCGCATCCTAATCCATTTGGTGGCTAGGGTCCGTATTGACTGGGACTGGTTGGCCCATTGGCGTTCAACCCTCAACGAAAGGGAAAACCCATGAACATTCGTGCCATTCTATGCGCGGCGTCTGTCGCCGTATTGAGCACAAGCGCGCAAACTGCGGTTGCGCAGCAAGGCGTGAAAATCGGCGCATTAAGCTGCGAGGTCTCTGGAGGCCTCGGCCTCATCATCACGTCGAGCAAGGACATGCAATGCGTTTTCACCTCGGCTCGCGGAGATCACGAGCCTTATTACGGCACGATTCGCAAATTCGGCCTCGATATCGGCGCAACCGATCGGGGCGTGTTGGCCTGGGACGTTTTTGCCCCATCCGCAGGACCCGAGCGCGGGGCGCTCGCGGGCGACTATGCCGGCGTCGACGCGTCGGCGACCATCGGGGCCGGAGTTGGCGCGAACGCGCTCGTCGGCGGCTTTGGCCGCTCGTTCACGTTGCAGCCCATATCAATTCAAGCGCAGACCGGCCTTGCTCTCGCCGCCGGCGTCGCGTCGATGACGCTTCGCGCCGTGCACTGAACACCGGCAGGAAGCGATGGCCCGTTCCCTGTCGCGGGCCTCGAGTTTGGGCCGGGTCATCTCGGCCCAAAATTGGGATAGTACGAGGTGCCGGAGATGCGCGGCCAGTCAGTCCGAAATTGGTCTTTAGTTGCGCATAATGGAGTAATGCGGCGGCGAAAGACGAGAATCCAACCACTTTGGATGGATCGCTTGTGGTGAGACCAGGCTGACCACGAGAATTATGGCCGATGTTACGAGCGCGCAGCTCGACAAGATCCAGAGCGCGATTCCGTAAAAATCCGGCTTCATACCACTGGGCGGGATGGTATAGTAGATAGCCACGACGGAAAAACCGCATAGCCAAAGAGCCAGAAGAGCGATCATGTTTTGTCTCCTTGTCCCAAATATACACCCAAGAGTGTTCCCCGGCAATACTTTCGGTCATCGCTCCCGCACGCCAGAGCTTCCACATTCTCGCTGAAGGACAGCAAAAGCGTCGCGCATTACCGGCCCGGCGCGCCGAGCAAAAGAAAAGCAGCCAACACGCTGATTGACCCAGCAAAAACCCGCGAAATTCCGCTTGCCGCAAGCCACGCGCTTGCGCTCGACAAGGTCACTTTCGCGATGCGCCCCGAGACCCGGCCGGCCGCCTCTGTTCATCGCGCGGGCACTTGATTATAAAAACACCCATAAATATAGACTTGGGCCTTCCCCTCACGGAAAAAGCCTTCGATTGCCGCGCGGCGAACGAACATGCAGGATCCATGGTCAATATCACTTATATAGACTCCTTTGGCGAAGCCCGGACCATCGAGGCGCAAGAAGGCGCCACGGTCATGGAAAACGCCATCCGCAACGCGATCCCCGAGATCACCGCCGAATGCGGCGGCGGCTGTGCCTGCGCGACGTGCCATGTCTATGTCAGCGAAAAATGGGCAGGCCTCACCGGCAAGGCCTCGGACCAGGAAGAAGACATGCTGGATTTTGCTTATAAGGTTCAGCCCAATTCGCGGCTTAGTTGTCAGATCAAGGTCACGCCGGAACTCGACGGGCTCGTCGTCACCACTCCGGACCGGCAAGGCTAAAAGATCTTTCGCCGGAGCGGAAACTGGCACCTTGAGCCGAAACGGGCGGGGATGCGAACTTCGCGTGATTAACAGCGATCCGGTTCGGCCTGAACCGGTTATCGCATTTGTAATTTGGCGTCGCTGCGAGGGAGGTCGAAGCCATGGAAACCAAGCTCAATCTGCACCTGATTTTTTTCGAACTGGAATTCAATATCAGCAAGATCATTGATGAGCTTCGCACGCCGCCGCCGGCTACATTGTGTGGAACCAATTGTCGGCGAATGCCGAACAGGAAGTCGTGGAAACCGCGCGCTTGATGCTTGAGGGGGCACGGGCGATGTGCACTTACACCACGACACAGGTTGCGCCTCTGTTGGACCAAGGGCAGGTGAAAGTGGAGCATGGCGTTCAAACTATGCAGCAAGTCCTGGACGTCCAAATTCCAGCGGCTTTGCAAAAAGCCATGACGGGGCTCTCCATGGCGCGGCAACAACGGATATTGCATTCCGCCCTCCACGAGATTCACGACATCGTGCATCGGGGGCAGAATGATTTGCCGGAGCGGCAATTCTTTCCGCAGTCGATCCCTTTCTACGCGGCGACGGAAGCGTTCAATTATTTCCGGGTGCAATTTCCCGATTTTGCCTACAAGGAGGCGGCCTTAAACCCCACCAACCTGCGCGATCGTACCGCTGACTGGGAATTCGACATCGTGAATTTTTTTCGCGACAATCCGTCGAAAGCGGAGTTCGCTGGCCGCCGCGATACTCCGGCCGGATTTTCTTGGGCCTTTATGCGATCGTCAACGTCATTGCGTTCGCCTTCATATCCTGGCTAGTTGCCAGGTCGGCGGCGCCATGAGACCGCTTCTCTTCGATATTATTCCGGAGCAAGGAATGAGGGAAAGCATAAAAACCGGCGTGGTCATTGTCGGCGCCGGGCCGGCCGGTCTCTTCGCCGTGTTCGAGCTTGGCCTGCTCGACATCGAAGCGCATCTCATTGACATTTTGCCGAAACCCGGCGGCCAATGCGCCGAGCTTTATCCCGAAAAGCCGATCTACGACATTCCTGGCCTTTCAAAAGTGTCTGGACAGGGGCTCGTCGATGCATTGCTGCGGCAAATCGAGCCGTTTCACCCGTCCTTCCATTATGGCGAATTGGTCGAGGCGCTGGAGGTTCTGGGGAGCTCCGAAGCACCGTCGTTTCGCATCCGCACTAGCGGCGGGCAAAGCTTCGAGTGTAAGGCCGTCATCGTGGCGGCCGGCGGTGGTTCGTTCCAGCCGAAGAAGCCGCCGATTGCTGGGATCGAGGCCTACGAGGGCACGTCGGTCCTTTACGCCGTGCGCAAAATAGAGGATTTTCGCGGCAAACATGTGGTGATCGTCGGCGGCGGCGATTCGGCGCTCGATTGGACCCTCAATCTTCAGCCTACCGCCAAGCATTTGACCTTGGTTCACCGCCGCGACGATTTTCGCGCCGCGCCGCATTCTGTCAAGGCCATGCGGGAGCTTGTCGCCGCCGGACGGATAGATTTGCGCCTTGGCCAGATTGCCGCCTTGACCGGCGAAGCGGGCGATCTCTCCGGCGTCACCCTCAAGGACGCGAGCGGCGGATCGCACGAAATCCCCTGCCAAAGGCTCATCCCTTTTTTCGGGCTCACGATGAAGCTCGGTCCGGTTGCCGGTTGGGGTTTGAACCTGCACGAGAACCTCGTTCCGGTCGATGCGGGA
>DATBYR010000117.1:0-4441 GCA_036513565.1 Methylocella sp.
CGAACAAAAGGCCCTCGCCGAGCGCACCGCCACGGCCGACATACGCCTTCGCGACGCGATCGAGACCGTGTCGGAAGCTTTCGTCCTGTGGGACGCCGGCAACCGGCTCGTCATGTGCAATTCCAAATTCCAGAAATTCCACCATCTGGCGAGCGACTCGATCCTCGCCGGAACGCCCTATGCGCAGGTGATGGGAGAAGGGACTCCCCCCGTGATCCAGACTCAAATCGCGCTTGGCGAGCGGCCGCTTGCCGGGGCGCGCACCTACGAGGCGCGTCTTGGCGATGGCCGCTGGCTGCAAATCAACGAAAGGCGGACCAAGGACGGCGGCTATGTTTCGGTCGGCACCGACATCACCGCGCTCAAGCGCCACGAGGAACAATTGATGGACTCGGAACGCCGCCTGTTGGCGACCGTCGCCGACTTGCGCAAATCCCGCCAAACCCTGGAATTGCAGGCGAAGCAGCTCGCCGATCTCGCCGAGAAATATTTGGAGCAGAAGGCCGAGGCCGAGACCGCGAACCGGGCCAAATCCGAATTTCTCGCCAATATGAGTCACGAACTGCGGACGCCGCTCAACGCAATCATCGGCTTTGCCGAGTTGATGCACCAAGAAACATTCGGCGCCTTGGGATCGCCGAAGTACGCCGGTTATTGCAGCGACATCAGGCAAAGCGGCCAATATCTGCTCGGCGTAATCTCGGATGTCCTCGACATGTCGCGTCTCGAATCCGGCCGGGTCCGGCTTCAGAAGACCGACTTCGAGATCGATGCCGCGGTCGGCGCGGCGGTTGCGGCGGTTGCAGCAATCGCCACCGAAAAGGAAATCAGCCTTCTCGCCGAAACCTTGCCGGACACGTCTATCCATGCCGACCGCGCTGCGATTGAAAAAATTTTCACGATTCTTTTGCGCAACGCGGTTAAATTCACCCCGAATCACGGCCGCGTCAGTGTCCGCGCGCGAATGGTTCAGGGCGCTCTAAATATCTATGTTGAAGATACCGGCATGGGCATTCCCCCGGCGCCTCTTTCTAGGCTTGGCCGGCCGTTCGAACAATTGGACGGAACCCTCGACAACGGCATGAAGGGCTCGGGCCTTGGCCTCGCGATCGCGCGTTCGCTCGTTGATTTGCATGGCGGCTCGATCCGCATCCGGTCATCGGTTGGCAACGGAACGATCGTCCTCGTCCATTTGCCCCAGTTACGCGACGTGCCGCGCCAAAAGCTGCTTTTGGCGGCAGGCGCCTTGCGTAGGCCCGCGCAGCCGCAGTTGCGGGCCTCAGCGGGGTGACAAAACATTATCGAAAACACGGCGCACCTCGGCACGCATGTCGCAAAGGCAGCATTCGAGCGCGCTGATGGTCGGCTGCCCGGCCACTTTCGCAAGGCGCCGCTTGACCGCTTCGTTCGCCGCGCGTGGATCGGCGCCCGGATCCAAGGTCAGGCGCAGGATTTGCGTAACATCCGAAAAAAGGCGGTACGCCTTGACCAAAACGCGCGCGCGCTCCGCGCAGAGCAGTCCGCGCGTCGCCGCGGTCTCGATCACGGCCAAGGCCGAAACGCACACGAGGCTCGGCTCGGCATGGGCGTGGCGCAGCAAAAGATATTGGGCCAAGAATTCGATGTCGATAAGCCCGCCCGCCGCAAGCTTCAGATCCCAGGGATCGCTGTCTCCCTTCGCTTGCGCGATGAGGCGCCGCATTTCATAAACATCTTGGTGGAGCGCGCCGCCGCGGCGCCGCGTGAGCACGGCGCGGATCGCACCGCTGACTTGTTCTCCGAGCTGAAAATCGCCCGCAATGGGTCTCGCGCGCGTCAACGCCATATGCTCCCAGGTTTCCGCTTCCTTAGTTTGATAATCGACAAAATGGGCGAATTGCGTAGCGAGCGGTCCTTGACGGCCCGACGGGCGCAACCGCATATCGACCTCATAGAGCCGGCCGCGCCGCGTCGCGACGGTCAAGGCGGAGATCAGACGCTGCGCCAGCCGCGTGTAATATTGCACCACGTGAAGCGACCGGGACCCATCGGACTCCGGCCGCGCCGGATCGAAATCATAGATGAGAATAAGATCGAGATCCGAGGTTGCCGTCATTTCGCGCGAGCCAAGCTTGCCAAGCGCCAAAACGATCGATCTGCCTCCCGACACGCGCCCATGCTCGCCTGCGAAGACGCGCTCCACATGAGCAAGGCAAGCCGCGACGATGCTCGCCGCCAGCGCCGAATAGGCGAGGGCCGCCGCAAAAGGTTCGATTGTCGCGGACCACAACCGCAGGCCGATGGGAAATAGTTCCTCATTCGCGAAATCGCGCAGCGCATCGAGGAATTCCTCGGTCTCGAATATATGTTGCAGGATTTGTCCGGCCCGTTGCCTGAACGCATTCTCATCGAGGGGAGCCTTGAGGACTTCCGGATCGATCGCGGCGTCGAGCACATGCGGACGGCTTATGACGGCGCGCGCGAGTCTTGGCGCGCCGCCAAGAATTTCGCCAAACAATTCGCAGACCGGCGGATTGGATTTCAGCACCGAAAAAAGTTCGGCGGCCGCGGGCATGCCGGCCAGCGCGGAATCGAACGCGGCGAGTGCGGCATCGGGATCGCCTGAGTGCGCGAATGCCTGTAAAAGCAGCGGCACCAATTCGGTAAGGATTTCCCGCGCACGCGCGCTACGCACGGCGGGACGGCGGCCGAAATGCCAGCCGCGGATCGTCTCGGCGGCAAGCGACGCCTTCTTGAAGCCCAACCGCAACAATGTTTCAAGAGTTTCCGGATCATCGCCGGCGCCCGTAAAAACAAGACTGCCCGCCGCGGCATCGAGCCGCGGCGAATGTTCGAACAACCGCCCATAATGATAGGAGACGAGCCGCAGGCGATGCGTGACGTCGCCGCAAAAGCGGCTTTTCCGCGTGTAGCCGCAAAACCTGGCGAAGCGCCCAAGGATTTCTGGGTCTTGAGGCAAACGCTGGGTTTGCTCGTCGGCGACCATCTGCAACCGGTGTTCGATTTCGCGCAGGAAGAGATAGGACGCGCGCAATTCCGCGACCGCCTCGCGCGTGACCCAGCCTTCCCTGCCGAGTTCATCCAGCATGTCGAGGGTGCGCGCGCCGCGCAGGCGAGGCCTCTTGCCGCCGAAGATCAATTGCTGGGTCTGCACGAAAAATTCGATTTCGCGAATGCCGCCGCGTCCAAGTTTCACGTCGTGCCCGGCGACCGCGATCTCGGCATGTCCCCGGACCGCGTGGATCTGCCGCTTCATGGCGGCAATGTCCGCGATCGCGGCATAATCGAAATACTTTCGCCAAATGAAAGGCATGAGATTGGCGAGAAAAGTCTCGCCCAGCGCCTTGTTGCCCGCGGCCGGCCGCGCCTTGATCAAGGCCGCGCGCTCCCAGTTCTGGCCAAGACTTTCGTAATAGGAGTAGGCGGCGGGCAGCGCGATCGCCACCGCCGTCGAACCGGGATCGGGACGCAACCGCAAATCGACGCGCAGGACATAACCGTCTGCGGTCCGCTCCTGGAGCAGCCGGACAAGCCCCTTCGTGATGCGCCCAAAGAGCGTCGCGGGCTCCACCTCTCCAGCGATCGAACCACAATTGGGATCGAAGAAGACCACGATATCGACATCGCTCGAATAATTGAGTTCGCGCGCGCCGAGCTTGCCGAGCGCCAGGATGACGAGACCGCATCCCCGTTCGGGGTTCGTGCCATCGGAAAGCCGCAGCCGGTCCGCGCGAGCGGCCTCGCGCAACAGAAAGCCCAGCGCCACCGATATGAAGACATCGGCGGCGCGCGACAGCGCCCCGGTCGCCGAGTTCACATCGAAAACGCCACCTAGATCGGCGAGCGCGACGAGAAGCGCGGTCTCCTGCTTCGCAAGCCGCAATGCGCGCATGATCGCGGCCTCGCTGGAGGCCTGGCCGCCGGCTTCCCCGAGAGTGGCAAGGCACGTCTCAAGGCAAGCCATGGGGGCGGTGTCAAGACATCGCTTGAGCCGGGAGGCGTTCGCCGTCGCGAGCTGCCAGAGAAATGGCGAATGATCGGCAAGCGCCAGAAGCAAGGCGCGCACGCCGGGCTCGTTGGCGAGGCTTTGCAATTCCGCGCCGCCCGGCAATGCCAGAAAGTCGGCGAGGCGGGATCCGGCGCGGCGCGCATCGTAAAGTTGCGGCGCGGTGCGCAGGCGGCGCCAAAGCGGAAGGTCCGCGTTGCCTTCTGGAGGAACATCGTTCATGCCGCCTTGTCCGGGTGCGGCAGGGCAAGCGGCGCCCGTGGTTCACGCCGGACAGGAGCCGCCGGAAGACGAATCACGACACGAAGGCCTGGCTCATTATCCTCGATCCGCAAGCTTCCATTGTGGAGACGTGCCACCGCCGCGGCGAGCGAAAGGCCGAGGCCGGAGCCAGGCCGCGAGCGCGCGTTTTCGAGCCGGACGAATCGATCGAGC